>JAOPWA010000539.1 GCA_025965915.1 Dactylosporangium sp.
ACCTGAGAGGCAGGGCGAAGTGATCGTCGACCGCAGCATCAACATCCAGGCTCCGGCGGAGGAGACCTTCCGACGGGTTCTCGATATTCCCTTCGTGGGCGCCTGCCTGCCCGGAGCGAAGGACATCCAGGAAGACTCCGCGGAGATCTACCGCGGGCGGTTCACCGTCAAGGTCGGCCCCGTCTCGGTGACCCTCCAGGGCGCCGTGCGCGTGCTGGAGGTGAACGCCGAGGAACGCCGCGCGGTTCTGCGACTCGAGGGCGCCGACCGCGGCATCGGGGGCAGCGTTTCGGGCGACATGAAGATTCACGTCCTCGAGCAGTCCGAGGGCGAGTGCCGGCTCGTGGTCCACACCGACGTCACGATCTCCGGCAGGCTCGGACAGTTCGGTCAGGCCGTCATGCTCAAGAAGGCCGACCAGATCACCGAGGGATTCGTGCAGGAGTTCTCCCGGCGGCTGGCCGAACAGAGGGTCGCCGTCGGTGCGGGGGCCGGCGGGATCGCTTTGGGCCCTGCGGTCTCGGTGGATGAGGATCGGCGGGCGTCCGGCCCGGAGCGCCACGAGCCAGATCACGCCGACAACGGGCTCGCGGCTGCCCAGCCCGCCCGCCCGGCCGCACCTATCGCGCCGAACACCTCTGTGCACACACTCGGTGCGCTGTTTCGCCGCGGTCGCCACCTCGTCGTCTGCCGCAGCCCGCAGGACGCGCGATCGGCGCTTCGCTCCCAACGCGACCTGGGGGCTCTGTGGTTCACCGGCGGGACCGCCGGCCCTTCGGAGCCCGAAGGGCGGGCGGTGCCCCGCGTCTTCGCGGTCGAGGCCGACAGTGTGGACACACTGCTGCGTCGGCTGAGGCAGATCGACGCGGGCGGGCCGGACGCCGCTGCGGCCGTCGCGGTGGTGCCGCGAGGGGCTGCGGTCGCAGACCCGACTCTGATGACAGCCCTGTGTCGGCGCGCCTGTGACGTGAGCCAGCGACCCGTTCTGCTCGTTGCCGGCAGTCCGTGGACAGCCCTGACCGTCGCGCGCGTCGCGGCCACCGGAGCGGCACACGGCATTGCGGTGATCCCCAACTACGCCGCCTCTGACGGAGCCAACGAGGCATGGGTGTCTGCTCTTGTCGCGGAGTCCGTGGCCGAGATTCGAAGCGCGGGCATCGAGTTGCCGGTTGTCGCCGGGCCGGTGCCGGCAGGCGGTCCGGCGGCTCAACTACTCGCCGCGGGCGCGGATGGTGTCCTTGTGCGGGCGGCACGTGGCAACGTCGCGACGTTGGTGGGACGCCGCATGCGGCGACGAGCGTGACGGCGGATACGCCGCCGGGTCCTCGGGGTGGCCCGGTGAGCGCCCGGCGGGTCGGTGCCGGCAGCGTGGCGCGCCGCGAAGCCACCGTCGTTTACATCCGGCGGAATGCTGCTGTATACAGTGCCTTGAGCACAGGGAGATGATGATGCGAGTTCTTCGGCCTCAAACCATTGCAGAGACCCTTCATCTGTTGGATGAAGCCGGCGATGATTCCAAGCTGATCGCGGGCGGAACCGCCTTGATGCTGATGATCCGCAACGGCCTGTTGTTTCCGGAGCAGTTGATTGCGTTGGACCGGGTGTCCGGCCTCGACTACATCAACGTCGAAGGAAACGTCATCCGGCTGGGGGCGCTGACCTCCCTGCGCGCGCTGGAGCGCTCCGCGCGACTGCAAAAGGTCGTGCCGACGCTGACCGGGGCCCTCGGGCTCGTGGCCAACCACCGCGTTCGTCAGCGCGCCACCATCGGCGGCAACCTCAGCGAGGCCGACTACGCGTCCGACCCGCCGGCCGTTCTGACAACCCTCGGCTGCCAGGTCCGCATTGTGAGCACCAACTCGGAGCGGGTGTTGCCTCTCTCCGACTTCCTGGTCAGTTACTACGAGACCGCTCTCGAGCACAACGAACTGGTCAATGAGGTGCTCGTTCCCGTACCGTCACCGACGGCCCGGACCACGTACATCAAATACGTCAGCCGATCGGCGGAGGACCGGCCGTGCGTGGGCGTCGCGGCCTACCTGGACCGGGACGAAGGCGGTCGCTGTACCGACCTCCGGGTCGCCGTGGCGGGCGCCACCGCGACGCCATTTGCTCTGGCCGACGTCACCGACGGCTGCCGGGGCAGTCAGGCCGACGGCACGACCTGGCGTGAGGTGGCCGCGGCCTACAGCGAAAGCATCGAGCCGATCGACGACGCGCGCGGCTCTGCCACCTATCGGAAACACGTCGTCGGGAGCCTCGTTCGCCGGGCACTCGACGCGGTCTCTACGCCCGGCGAGAACGGAGCCATCAGGCTATGAACGGCGAGAATGTGGCGGTCAAGGTCGCACAGGGCCAGAGCGTCGGCCAGTCGGTCGATGTATTCGAGGCGCGGTCGAGGGTCGACGGCAGCATCAACTTCACGCTCAACCTGTCCGTCCCCAACATGACCTACGCCAAGTTGCTGCGCAGCACGGTGCCCCACGCGCGCATCGTCTCCGTGGACGTGTCGGCAGCCGAGCAGATGCCCGGTGTGGTGGCGGTGCTCACCGCTGCCGACTTCGACGCGCCCGGCGCCCCCTCCCGGCACCACGGCCCGGTCCTGCGCGACCAGCCGGTGTTGTGCGGTGAGAAGGTGCGCTTCGCCGGGGACCCGATCGTGGCCGTGGCCGCTGAGACCGAGGAGATTGCCGCCGCGGCGCTGCAGTTGATCGAGGTCGAGTACGAGGAGCTGCCGTACGTCACCACCGTGGACGAGGCCCTCGCGGAGGGGGCGGTGCTGGTGCACGACCGGCCGCCGAAGCCCCGCGACCGCAGCTACGCCGACATCAAGCTGCTCGGCCGCGAAGGCAACGTGTGCACGAAGTTCCAGCTGCGAAAAGGGGATGTCGAGGAGGGCTTCGCCGACGCCGACGTCATCATCGAGAACGTCTACGAGAGCCCCGCGGTGCAGCACGTGCCCATGGAGCCCCATGTCGTCGTGGCGTCCTTCGAGGGCAAGAAGCTCACCGTCGTCAGCAGCACCCAGGCGCCGTTCGCCGTGCGCGACGCCCTGGCGGAGATGTTCGGCGTGCCGAGCTCCTCGGTCCGCGTGATCGTCCCACCGATCGGAGGCGGGTACGGCGCGAAGACTTACGCGAAGTTCGAGCCGATCACCGCGGCGCTCGCCTGGAAGGC
>JAOPWA010000545.1 GCA_025965915.1 Dactylosporangium sp.
CTCGCCGCCGGGCTCGCGGTCGTCGCGGTCGTGGTGGGCATCGTGTGGGCCGTCGGCGGCTTCGACAGCAGCAAGAAGACCACGACGAACGTCGCCGAGGACTGTGCCTGGACCCCGATTCCGGCCGACGCCAACGTCAAGGACGTGGGAAAGCCGCCGACGACCGGGATCGCCAAGACCGGCACCTCCACGATGACGGTCACCACCAACCAGGGCGTGGTCGAGGCACAGTTGGACCGGGCCGCCGCCCCGTGCACGGCCGCCAGCTTCGCGTACCTGGCAAGCAAGCAGTTCTTCAACAACACCAAGTGCCACCGCCTGACCACTGCGGGCATCTTTGTGCTGCAGTGCGGTGACCCGTCGGGCACCGGCACCGGCGGTCCGGCCTACAAGTTCCCGGACGAGAAGTTGCCGGCGCCGGCCCCGTCGCCGAGCGCCGCGCCCGGCACGAACCTCTACCCGGCGGGCACGCTGGCCATGGCCAACAGCGGGCCGGACACCAACGGCAGCCAGTTCTTCATGGTGTACAAGGACGGCTCCGGCCTGGACGCGAAGTACACCGTCTTCGGAAAGATCACCAAGGGCCTGGACATCGTCCAGAAGGTGGCGGCCGGCGGGGTCAACCCCGGCAACAGCGCGACCGACGGCGAGCCCAAGACCGGGGTGACGATCCAGTCGCTGACCGTGGCCGCCACCCCGGCCGCAGCGGCTCCTACGGCGTCCGGCTCGGCGTCCTGACGTACTCGCCACGACCACTGACCACACCACCCGTTCGTCCATCGCAGGGAGAGAGACCGTGACATCCAACCGGGACCGGCAACAGCGCGCCGCGGCGCGCGCGAGGCTGGAGCGCGAGATGACGCTGCGCGCCGAGGCAGCGCAGCGGCGCCGCCGGCTGCAGGCCATGATCGGTGCCGGCTCGGCTGTCCTCGTGTTGATCGTCGGCGTCGTCCTGCTCGTGACGCTCACCGGCAACGACAAGAAGACGACCAACGCCGCCAACCCTGGCGCGTCGGCGTCGGCCATGCCAACCCACTGCACGTGGAAGCCGAAGATCGACCCCAGTGCATCCCCGCAGCCGGAACTGCAGAAGACCATGAAGGACGTCGGCACGCCGCCGGCCTCGGGTGAGCCGCGTACCGGCGTCCAGACGATGAACGTCACCACCAACGTCGGCGCCGTCGAGGTCCAGGTCGACACCGCGAACGCGCCCTGTACGGCGGCCAGCTTCACCTACCTGGCGAGCAAGAAGTTCTTCGACAACACCCCGTGCCACCGGATGACCACCACGGGCATCTACGTCCTGCAGTGCGGCGACCCGTCGGGCACGGGCACCGGCGGCCCGTCGTACGAGTTCGCCGAGGAGAACCTGCCCACCAACAAGCGGCCGACCTACCCCGCCGGCACCGTCGCGGTGGCCAAGACGCAGGCTCCGGGCAGCAGCAGCAGCCAGTTCTTCATCGTGTACAAGGACACCGAGCTACCAGCGGACTACACCGTTCTCGGCAAGGTCACCAAGGGCCTCGACGTGGTCCAGAAAGTCGCCGACGCGGGCGTCACGCCCGCCGACCCGAGTAACCCGGGAGACGGCGCCCCCAAGACGAAGGTGACCATCCAGTCCCTGACGATGAGCGCGCCGTCGCAGCCGTAATCGATCATTGACGACGAAGGGCGGGCCGCACGGCGGCCCGCCCTTCGTCGTCGGCAGATCAGGAGCCGGAGGTCACCCGGTAGGCGTCGTAGACGCCGTCGACGCGCCGTACGGCAGCCAGCAGGTGCCCCAGGTGTTTCGGGTCGGCCATCTCGAAGCTGAACCGGCTGACCGCCACCCGGTCACGGGTCGTGGTCACCGTCGCCGACAGGATGTTGACCTTCTCCTCCGACAGCGACTTGGTGATGTCGGAGAGCAGTTTGTGCCGATCGAGCGCCTCCACCTGGATCGCGACCAGGAACGTCGAGGCCGATGTCGGCTTCCACGCCACGTCGAGGATGCGCTCCGGCTGGGCCTTCAGGTCGCCCGCGTTCGCACAGTCCACGCGGTGCACGCTCACGCCGCCGGAGCGGGTGACGAACCCGAACACCGAGTCGCCGGGCACTGGCGTACAACAGCGCGCCAGCTTGATCCAGACGTCCTCGGCACCCTTGACAACCACTCCGGGATCAGTGGTGCCCCCCGGGTGCCGGGTAGCTCGCGTCGGCAGCGCGGTCTCCGCGATGTCCTCGACCGCGCCCTCCTCGCCGCCGTACCCGGCGACAAGCTTCTGCACCACGGACTGGGCCGACACCTGGCTCTCGCCGACCGCGGCGTACAGCGAGGCGACATCGGCCAGGTGCAGATCACGCGCGATCGTGAGCAGCCCCTCGGAGGTCAGCAGCCGCTGCAGCGGGAGGCCCTGCTTGCGCATGGCCTTGACGATCGACTCCTTGCCGGCCTCGATCGCCTCCTCGCGCCGCTCCTTGTTGAAGTACTGCCGGATCTTGGTGCGCGCCCGCGGGCTCTTGACGAAGCCGAGCCAGTCCTGCGACGGCGCGGCAGTGACGGACTTCGAGGTGAAGATCTCGATCACGTCGCCGTTGGACAGCGCGCTCTCCAGCGACACCAGCTTGCCGTTGACCCGCGCCCCGATGCACTTGTGGCCGACCTCGGTGTGCACCGCGTACGCGAAGTCCACCGGCGTGGAACCGGTCGGCAACGCGATCACGTCGCCCTTCGGCGTGAAGACGTACACCTCCTGGCTGGACAGGTCGAAGCGCAGCGCGTCGAGGAACTCGCTCGGGTCGCTCGCCTCGCGCTGCCAGTCCAGCAGCTGGCGCAGCCAGGTCATCTCGTCGATGTGCGCGGGCGGGCCGGCGATCGTCGCGCCCTTGGTCTCCTTGTACCGCCAGTGCGCGGCGATGCCGTACTCGGCGGTGCGGTGCATCGCGTACGTGCGGATCTGCATCTCCACCGGCTTGCCGGTCGGGCCGATCACCGTCGTGTGCAGCGACTGGTACATGTTGAACTTCGGCATCGCGATGTAGTCCTTGAACCGGCCCGGAACAGGCTGCCAGTTCGCGTGGATCACACCGAGGGCCGCGTAGCAGTCTCGGACGGTGTCGACCAGGATGCGCACGCCGACCAGGTCGTAGATGTCGGCGAACTCGCGACCCCGCACGATCATCTTCTGGTAGACCGAGTACAGGTGCTTGGGTCGCCCGTTCACCTCGGCCTTGATCTTCGCCGACTTGAGGTCGATGGCGACCTTCTGGGTGACCTGTCGCAGCAGCGCCTCGCGCTGTGGGGCGTGGTCGCCGATGAGCCGGTTGATCTCGTCGAAGCGCTTGGGGAACAGCGTCTTGAACGACAGGTCCTCCAGCTCCCACTTGATCGTGTTCATACCGAGCCGGTGGGCGAGCGGCGCGAGGATCTCGAGGGTCTCCTTGGCCTTCTGCTCCTGCTTGGCGCTGGGCAGGAAGGTAAGTGTACGCATGTTGTGCAGCCGGTCGGCGAGCTTGATCACCAGTACCCGGGGGTCCTTGGCCATCGCGACGACCATCTTGCGGATGGTCTCGGCCTTGGCCGCGTCGCCGAGCTTGACCTTGTCGAGCTTGGTGACACCGTCGACGAGCAGCGTGACCTCGCCGCCGAAGTCGGTACGCATCTGCTCGAGGGTGTAGGCGGTGTCCTCGATGGTGTCGTGCAGCAGTGCCGCGACCAGCGTCGTGGTGTCCATGCCCAGCTCGGCGAGGATCCCGGCCACGGCGAGCGGATGGGTGATGTAGGGGTCGCCGGACTTGCGGTACTGCCCGTTGTGCCAGCGTGCCGCGTAATCGTAGGCGCGCTGCAGCAGCCGGATGTCCGCCTTGGGATGGCTGGCGCGGTGGTTGGCGATCAGCGGTTCGAGGGCCTCGCTGACCGACGGGGTCTGCCAGGGCGCGTTGAACCGGGCCAGTCGGGCGCGGACCCGCCGGCCGGTGGGTGCGCCGGCGAAGGCGAAGCCCTGGCCAGCCGGGAGGCCGCTGTTCGACGGGCCGCCACCCGGCGATGCACCGTTGCCTGGGGGCGCGCCATCGCCATGGTCGTCGTCATCGCTGGCGCCGTCGCTCTGGCCCTGGCCCTTGCTCCGGCCCTGGCTCTGGCTCCGACCCTGGCTCTGGCGAAACGGCAGCACGACCGCGCTGGTCACATCGGACCCGCCGGCAGCGGCGTCATCGGCGGTCGGTTGCGGGGATTCAGGCGCACCCGCCAGAGGATCCCTGGTCGGCCCGGTGGCCGACCCGTCTCCGGGCCCCCCTTGCGGCGGTGCATCCTGGGCAGCGTTCATCGGCTTGACCGTGCCCTCCGCTGGAGGGGCGATATCCCCTGACACACGCCGCTCCTCATCGCCGTCGGCGGAAAGGCAATCCTACCTGCCCTGGGAAGCATTCCGACCCGATCGTCTGGGGGTCCAGCCGTTCGGTCAGCCAGACACAACCGTCAAACCGTCAGGAGAGCGTGTACCGAGCGTGGTTTGAGGCGCTTGCGGCCTTCCAGAAAGGCCAGTTCAAGCAGCACCGCAAAGCCCGCCACCACACCACCGGCCTGCTCGATCAGGCTCAATGCCGCCTCCGCCGTACCGCCTGTCGCGAGCACGTCGTCGACCACGAGCACCCGCTGCCCCGGGCTGAAGGCATCGGCGTGCAGTTCGAGCGTCGCTTCGCCGTACTCGAGCGCGTAGGTCTCGCGCAGCGTCTTCCGTGGGAGCTTGCCGACCTTGCGAACAGGCACGAACCCGACACCCGCGGCGTAGGCCACGGCCGCGGCGATCATGAAGCCGCGGGCCTCGATGCCGGCCACCACGTCGAACGAGTCCGGGCCGTAGTGCCCCACGATCGTGTCGATCGTCGCCGCGAAGTCCGGACCACTCGCGAAGAGCGGAGTCAGGTCCTTGAAAGCGATCCCCGGCTGCGGGAAATCCTGGACGTCGAGCGTCAGATCCGCCACCCGGCGCGCTACTTCGACCCCGCTGTCACCGTCTACCAATTTTCCTCCATCAGACGGCGAAGGCTTTTCCGTGTTCTGACACGGAAAAGCCTTCACCATCATCGACTTGTTGGAAAGCGTCAGCGACGCTTGCCGCCGCCCGACCGCTTGCGTGGCTGGGACTGCTTGCCACCGGTCGGCCTGGCACCCACCCGGGGCGCCGATGACGCCGCCAAAGCCTCGACGTGCGCCTTCAGGTCCTCGTCGTCGGAGTCGCCCGCTCCGGCCGCCTTCGAGCCCGACCGGCCCGACTTGGCCTCGGCGCCGCCCTCAGCCGACTTGGCCACCGCGGCACGCTTGGCGCGCACCCGCTGGGCGTGCAGTTTGTAGCGCTGATCGAGCATCTTAAGGTCGACCAGCCACGGTGTGGCGAGGAACAGCGACGAGTACGCGCCGGTCAGCATGCCGACGAACAGGACGAGCGCGAGGTCCTTCAGCGTGCCGACACCCAGCAACCCGGCGCCGACGAAGAGCAGACCGGCCACCGGCAGCAGGCCGATCACCGAGGTGTTGATCGACCGCATCAGCGTCTGGTTGACCGCGTTGTTGGCCACCTCGCCGTACGTGTACCGGGAACTGCCCAGCAGCCCGCGTGCATTCTCGTCGACCTTGTCGAACACGACAACCGTGTCGTACAGCGAGAAACCGAGGATCGTCAGCAGGCCCACGACCGTGCCGGGGGTCACCTCGAACCCGATCAGCGAGTACACACCGGCCGTGAGTAGCAGGTCGTGCGCCAGCGCGGCGAGGGCCGCTATCGCCATCTTCTGCTCGAAGCGGATCCAGATGTACGCGCCGACCACGAGCAGGAAGACCACCAGGGCCAGCAACGCCTTGTTGGTGACCGACTTGCCCCACGAGGAGCTGACCTCGTTGATGTTGACTTCGCTGGTCGAGACGTGCCCGGCCTTCGCGACAGCGTCGATCGCCGCGGTGCGCTTGGCTTCGTCCTTGATCTGCGGGGTGCGCACCACGTACTTCTGGGTGCCGCCGCTGCCGGCGCTCTGCGCCGACACGACGGTGACGCCCTGGCCTTCCACGGCACCGCGCACGTCCTGCAGGGAGACGCCCGGCTTGGCCGGCACCTGGAACTGGCTGCCGCCGGCGAACTCGATGCCGAAGTTGAAGCCCCGGAAAACGAGGCTGGCCAGGCAGATCAAAACAATGATCGCCGAGGCCAGGTACCACCGCTTGCGATGGCCGATGAAGTCGACGTTCGTCTCACCGCGGTAGAGCCGGCGAAGGGTGTTCATTCTCAGGACTCCTTCGTACGCACGGCGCCGAGGCGGTTGGTCGCCTGATTCGCAGCGATCGCCCTGTCGGAGCGGAGGTTACCCAGCCCCGAGAACCGGGGGGAGGTGAACGCGCTCGAGCGGGCAAGCACAGCGACCAGCGGGTGGGTGAACAGGAAGACGACAAGCACGTCGATCAACGTGGACAGGCCCAGCGTGAACGCGAAGCCCTTGACCGGGCCGAGTGCGAGGAAGTACAGCACCGCGGCTGCCAGGAACGACACCGTATCGGCCGACAGGATGGTACGCCGGGCGCGCACCCATGCTCGCGGAACCGCGCTGCGCACCGTCCGCCCGTCCTTGACCTCGTCTTTCAGGCGTTCGAAGAACACCACGAACGAGTCGGCGGTAATACCGATCGCGACGATGAACCCGGCGATACCGGCGAGGCTGAGCGTGTAGCCCTGGTAGCGACCGAGCAGCACCAACGAGGCGAAGACCAGCGCACCGGAGGCCAGCAGGCTCAGGATGACCACGAAGCCCAGCGCCCGGTAGTAGAACAGGCAGTACAGGACGACCAGCGCCAGCCCGATCGCGCCGGCGAGCAGGCCCATCTTCATCTGCTCGACACCCAGGGTCGGGGTGATGTTGTCGAAGCTTTGGATCTTGAACGCCAACGGCAGCGAACCGAACTTGAGCTGCTGTGACAGCGTGACCACATCGGACTGGGTGAACTGGCCGTAGATGGTCGCGTCACCGGTCATCACACCCTCGATGGAGGGGGCGGAGACGACCTGGTTGTCCAGCACGATCGCGACCTGCCGCTGGGACTTGTCAGCGGTGCCGGTCCCGTAGACCTCCTTGGACAGGTTGGTCCACTTGTCCTGGTTCTTGAACGACAGGTTGACCACCCAGCCCTGGGTGGGCTGGTTGGTGAAGGTCGCGTCCTTGACGTCCTCGCCGACGACCTTGGCCACGTCCAGCTTGTACTTGGCGCCACCGCTGGTGCCCTGGCCGCACGCCACCACGGGCTGCTTGGGGTCGCTGATCGAACCCGGCGTCCGCGCGTTGAGCTGCTTGCAGGTGATCTCCGGCACGTTGTACTGGATGTCGGCCGGCAGTGCCGCGACCTCGTCCGCGCTCAGTTGGCCGAACGGCTTGAGCAGCGGCAGCATCTGGGGGTCGACCTGGTCGGGGCTCTGGATGCTCTGCGCGACCTGGTAGGCGGGGCCGAGCTTGGCGATCACCGCCGCGCGCCGCTTCTCCAGCGACTGGTCGACCGGGGCTGCCGAGGCGCTCGCGCTGGGGGTGGCGCTGGCAGCGGCGGCGGCCGGAGCGCTCGGGTTGGCGCTGGGCGCCGCGCTCGGGTTGGCGCTGGG
>JAOPWA010000548.1 GCA_025965915.1 Dactylosporangium sp.
ACGCTCTTCCGATCTCGGCGCCACCGACGAGCGCCCGCCGGGCGGCGCCACCGACGAGCGCCGGCCAGGCGGCGCGAGCGACGACTGCCCGCCAGGCGGCGGCGCTGCCGCCAGTAGTCACGAAGGCGCAGCGCACGAGGGCCGACCACGTGTGCGCCCAGCGTTTTCACCCGTTCCCGCAGTCCTCGGTCGGCGGTGACGACTATGTCGTGGCCGGTGCCCTCGCGCTGGAGCAGTTCGACGATGGCGTCGTCGCCTTCGCCTTTGGCGGCCACGACCCGTACCCCGGGAACGGGCTTCACGCCACGGGCGGCACCCTCGACGACGAGGACGAGTTCGGCATCGTCGCTGGCACCCGGAACGACCTTGGGTCCGGCGGCGGCGAGCGCATCGCGCAGCCGCTCAGTCGCGCCGGCAGGGTCGCGCCACCAGCCATCCGGCACCGATCCGACCACATTCGCGGCGTCCACGACGACGAACACACCCAAGGTGTACCCCGGCAGGCGCGTAATACCGCTCGCGTCGGTTGGCCGTCGTGGCAACGCCGTCGACTCGGTGGAGCCCGGGGCTGCCAAGGGTGCGAATCGTGACGTGGTTACCCGATTCGAGACGGATCCCCTGGACACCGTCTCCTGGACACCGTCTCCTGGACACCGTCTCCTGGTACCTTTCGGGCTGGCCAGGACGGGGGAGTGCGCAGTTCTTCTCCGTCGGATGGCGATCACTGTGTGCGGTGCCCTCGCCTCCGACGACGAGCGCTACCCTTCCACCGCTCTCTTGAGCACCACGACATGACCCGCGCGGTCTACCGTCGTGACACCCATGACCAAGCCGGAGAGGCAACCACGATGAGCAAGCCCATCGACTACGATGCACCGCGCCGACCAGCCGTTGAGGCTGAAGACGACGGCCTGGAGGAAATCAAGGCGCGCAACACTGCGGCGCAGTCACCGAGAGTCGACCTCGACGAGGCCGAAGCGGCCGACAACTTCGAGCTGCCCGGCGCGGACCTGTCCGGCGAGGAGTTGACCGTGGCGGTCGTGCCGATGCAATCGGACGAATTTCGATGCACGCGCTGCTTCCTGGTGCACCACCGCAGTCAGCTCGTCGCGCGGCCTGATGGTCAGGAAGTCTGCCAGGAGTGCTCCTGACCACCGTCAGGGCACCAGTTCCCGCCACTCCGGACGACCACCCAGCCATGCGCCGGCAAGGATCTCCGCCGACGCCCGACCCGGACAAGGGTGTCGTTTCGACCGGCCCGCGCTACCGCCGGTCTGCGCCTCTACTTCCCACCGCTGGCCGTCGGTGCGGATGTAGACGTCACGACGCCCACGCGAACTGCGGTTTCCGTTCCACCAGTGGCGCTCGATTCTCACCCGCTGACCGTATAGCACGGCGTGCCAGCGGGGAAACTATGAGGATCTTGGAAAGACTGTAGGCACGACCGGGTGACCACGGATCGTGGACGAGAGGCAGACGCCTGACCGGGCCGCTCGACGACCTCATCCGATCATGGATACGTCAGACTGGGCGGGTGCTGCCCGACCTGGACGCCGCGCCGGACACGAACCTGCCGGTACGGGCCGTGCTGCCCGACGTACTGGCGGCGCTGCGCGGGTCGGGGTTGGCGGTACTGGTGGCCCCGCCGGGTTCGGGCAAGACCACGTTGGTGCCGCTGGCCATGGCCGGGGCGTTCGCGGGGCGGGTGGTGGTCGCACAGCCTCGCCGGATCGCGGCCCGGGCGGCGGCCCGCCGAATGGCCGCCCTGGTCGGCGGGACGGTCGGCGGCCTGGTGGGCTATACGGTGCGGGGTGAGAGCCGGACCGGTCCGGACACCCGGATCGAGGTGGTGACCACGGGGGTACTGGTCCGGCGGCTGCAGCGCGACCCGGAGCTGCCCGGTACCGGCGCGGTGGTGCTGGACGAGTGCCACGAGCGGCACCTGGACACCGACCTGGCGCTGGCCTTCCTGGTCGATGCGCGGGCGGCGCTGCGCCCGGACCTGGCCCTGCTGGCCGCGTCGGCGACGGTGGACGCCGATCGGATCGCGCGGCGGCTCGGCGCCGGGGTACCCGCACCGGTGCTCAGCGCACCGTCGGCGGCGTACCCGACGGAGGTGCTCTGGTGCCCACCGCCGCGTTCGACCGGTCGGGCATCCGGCTCGCGGGTCGATCCGCGGCTGCTTGATCACGTCGCGGCGACGGTGCGACGGGCCCTCGACGAGGCCACTGGCGATGTGCTGGTGTTCCTGCCCGGAGCGGCGGAGATCGGTGCGGTCGCCGCCCGGCTGTCCGGCCACGACAGCGACCTCGACGTGCTGACCCTGCACGGTCGCCAGCCGGCCCGGGTGCAGGATGCCGCGCTGTCGCCCGGTATCCGCCGCCGGGTGGTGCTCGCCACCGCCGTCGCGGAGAGCAGCCTGACCGTGCCCGGGGTACGGATCGTGGTCGACGCCGGCCTGGCCCGCGAGCCGCGTACTGATCATGCCCGGGGACTGGGCTCACTGGTCACGGTACGGGTGTCCCGGGCGGCTGCGGACCAGCGCGCGGGCCGGGCCGGGCGGGAGGGCCCCGGCCGGGTGTACCGGTGCTGGTCGACCGCCGAGCACGAGCGGCTCGCCGGGCACGCCCAGCCGGAGATCGCGGTGGCGGACCTGACCGGGTTCGCCCTGGAACTCGCCTGCTGGGGGCACCCGGACGGCGAGGGACTGCAACTACCCGATCCACCGCCGGTCGCCGCGATGCAGGTGGCCCGCTCGACCCTGCAGGCGTTGGGGGCGCTGGACTCCGAGGGACGGGTCACCGCGCGCGGCCGGGCGATCGCCGCCGCCGGTACGCACCCGCGCCTGGCCCGGGCCCTGATCGACGGGGTCGCGCTGGTCGGGCGGGACCGGGCGGCGCAGGTGGTCGCGGTGCTGGCCGACGACACCCTGGCCGGATCACGCGACGACCTGGCGGCCGCGTGGCGCCGGCTGCGCGAGAACGACGACCGGGCCGCTTCCGCCCGCTGGCGGGACGAGGCTCGGCGGCTCGCCTCGGCAGTGCCGGTCGGGGCGGCCAGGCCGGCGGGGCCGGAACTGCGCGATGACCTGGCCGCCGGCCTGCTGGTCGGTCTGGCCTTTCCGGAGCGGCTGGCCCGGGCCCGCTCGCCCGGCGCCGGTACCTATCTGATGGCTGGCGGTACCGCCGGCACGCTCGCTCCGGGATCGGTGCTGGCCGGTAGCGAGTGGTTGGCAGTCGCCGTGGCCGATCGGGTACCGGGCAGCGCGGCGGCCCGCATCCGGCTGGCCGCCCCGGTCGACGAGGCGA
>JAOPWA010000329.1 GCA_025965915.1 Dactylosporangium sp.
GAGGCGCTCGCCCGGGCGAGCGCCTCGGAGGTCGAGACTCACCGGCTGCGCGAGGAGGTGTCGCAGGCGCAGCGGCAGGTGGCCGGGCTGACGGCCGAACTGGCGGCGGCGCAGGCGCGCGCCGACGAGCTGCGGGGCCGGCTGCGGGGCGTCGAGGTGGAGCGGGACACAGTACGCGCAGAGCTGTCGGCCGCGCACGCCCAGGTGTCCCGGCTGGGTGAACAGGTGGCTAACCTTGCCGCGGCCCTGACACCGTGACGTTGCATACCAAGGTCGCGGAGCGTACGATTCGCCGCCACTGATGAATCATGGGTAAAATAGATTAACTGACTCGCCAGGCGTCAGCGCGGATATCCGGCCGCCGCCCCGGGAATCGTTAGACCGACCCGCGTCGTTGCACCTTAGGAAGACCGCACACTACCCGAAGGGGAAGATCCGATCATGGGCGAGCGCATGTTGCGCGGAAGCCGTCTCGGAGCCGTCAGCTACGAGTCCGACCGTAATACCGAGCTGGCGCCGCGACAGACCCGCGAGTACCTGTGCGCCAAGGGCCACCAGTTCGAGGTGCCCTTCGCCGTCGACGCCGAGGTCCCGATGACCTGGGAGTGCAAGTTCGACGGTAGCGTCGCACGGCTGGTCGACGGCAACGAACCGGAGCAGAAGCGGGCCAAGCCGCCGCGTACCCACTGGGACATGCTGCTGGAGCGGCGTTCGATCGCCGAGCTGGAGGACATCCTCGCCGAGCGGCTGCAGGAGATCCGTACCCGGCGTGGCCGCTAGGCCCGGCAACACCCACAGCTGATCACAGCCGCCTCGACGTGATGTCGGGGCGGCTGTTTTTTCGTACCGGCGGACTCGTCAGCTGTCGTCCACGATCTCGCCTTCGATAGCGGCCGTCGGTGGGGGTGACGTCGGTGGTGGTGATGGTGGGCTGCTCGCGCGGGTGCGGCGTACCCGCACCCGGCGTGGGCCGAACAGGTTGCCGGCGAGGGTCGGTGACGTGTGCCGCTCCACCGAGCGCTCCACCCGGTCGCGGGCGTATGAGCGCAGCGCAGGCGCGAAGAGCGCCGCGCCGAGCAGGCCGGTGACGAATCCCGGTACGGCCAGCAGCAGCGCGCCGATCAGCCCGACAAGGCCGTCGGTGACCTGCCGGCCGGGTGCGTGGTCTTCGGCGGCGGCCGCCTGGAAGCGCCGCCATGCCCGCACGCCCTGCCGGGGCACCAGCCAGCCGCCGAGCGCCGACACCGCCAGTAACGCGGCGAATGCCCATGCCCACCCGACGGATCTGGCCACCGCCACGAACACGGCGATCTCCACCACGACCGTCCCGATCACGGCCAGGCCAATCAACGGAACGCGACGCATACCGAGGTCTCCGCTCCTAAACGGACTGCTTCTCGCCGGCGCCCAGTGCCCGCTTCACCGACGCCAGACGCGCCCGGGCGCCCCAGACGGTCACCCGCCACAACGCCTCGCCCACGATGTTGGAGCTCATCTTGCTCGCCCCGCGCTCCCGCTCGGCGAACGTGATCGGCACCTCGGCGATGCGCATGCCGTTGCGGTAGGAGCGCCAGGCCAGGTCGATCTGGAAGCAGTACCCCTGCGAGGCGACCTGATCCACCTCGATCTTGTCCAGGACCGGGGTGCGGTAGACCCGGTAACCGGCGGTGGCGTCACGCACCGGCAGGCCCATCGCGATCCGGGTGTACAGCGACGCGCCGCGCGACAGCAGCAGCCGGTGCACCGGCCAGTTGAGGACCTTCCCGCCGCGAACCCACCGGGAGCCGATAACCACGTCGGCGTCGCGTGCCGCGTCGAGTAGCCGGGGAAGCTGCTCGGGGGCGTGGGAGCCGTCGGCGTCCATCTCGACCACCGCGTCGTAGCCACGCTCGCGCGCCCAGGCGAACCCCGCGAGGTACGCCGCGCCGAGGCCCTGCTTGCCGGGCCGGTGCAGCACGTGGGTCTGCGTGTCGGCGCCGGCCAGTTCGTCGGCGATGGCGCCGGTGCCGTCGGGGCTGTTGTCGTCGGCGATCAGCACGTCGACGGTCGGCGCGGCACGGCGCACCCGCTCGACGATGATCCGGACGTTGTCGGACTCGTTGTACGTGGGGATCACGACGAGCACCCGGCCGACGCCGGGGTAACCCTCGGCCGGCCGCTGCGGCGTGTTGGTGCTTTCGCTCACACTTCCCCCTCGCTGTAAAGATTGTTACCGGCTGCCGCGGACCGCGGGCTTCGCCGAACAAGAGCCGCGCCGGCGAGCGCAACGGTGGCGGCGGCCAGCAACACGTACTCCGGTCCGGCGCCCAGCCTGGTGGCAAGCGTACGGGTACGGCTCAACGTCAGCTCGCGCACCTCCGCGGCCGGTGTGTTGAAGGCGGTCGCCCCGTGCACCCGCCCGTCGGCGGTGACAAACCCGGATATCCCGACGGTGGAGACCATCATCGCGTCGCGGCCGTGCTCGACCGCCCGCAGCCGCACCATGGCCAACTGCTGGCCCGCCTCGTCGGGGTCGAAGGTGGCGTTGTTGGTCTGGGTGACGATCAGTTCCCCGCCGCCGGTGACGGTGTCGCGCACCAGGTTGTCGTAGGCGACTTCGAAGCAGATGACGTCACCGACGCTTGCCGGACCCACGCGCAGCACACCGGCGCGATCGCCGGGCAGGAAGTCGGCGCGCACCAGGTCGACCTTGGTGGTGACCAGGCGGGCGACCGACCGCAGCGGCACGTACTCGGCGAACGGCACCGGATGGCGCTTGACGTACGTGTCGACCGGGCCGCCCTGCGGCAGCCACACCAGGCCGACGTTGCGCACGTGGTCGCCGGGACCTTCCAGCAGGGAACCGACCAGGATCGGGGCGCCGATGGCGCGGGCGGCCCGGGTGATCTGGTCTCCGGCGGTCGGATCGTCGACCGGGTCGACGTCACTGGCGTTTTCCGGCCAGATCACCAGGTCGGGCCGGGGCGCCTGACCGGCGGCCACCTTGCGGGCGAGGGTTTCGGTGCCATCGACGTGGTTACGCAGCACCTGCTGGCGCTGGGCGTTGAAGTCCAGTCCGAGTCGGGGCACGTTGCCCTGCACGAAGGCAACCCTGACCGTCCGGCCGGCGGGGTGGGCCGTGGGGACGACCGCGGCGAGTCCGACCAGCCCGACGACGCCGAGGACGTGGACGCCGACCGCCCGCCGCGCCCCGGCCAGCACGCCGGCGGCCAGCAGGCCGCCGGCAAGCGCGACGGCGAACGTCACGACCGGGGCGCCACCCAGCACGGCCAGGCGCAGCACCGGCGAGTCGGCCTGGCTGAACGCCAACCTCGCCCACGGGAACCCGCCGAACGGGGTCCGGTCGCGCAGCGCCTCCTGCGCCACCCACAGCAGGGCGGTCACCGGCGCCAGCAACGCCGGCCACCGGCGCGTCAGCGGCGCACTGTAGGCGATCGCCGCTCCGAGCAGGCCGATATAGGCCGCCTGCAGCCCCGACAGCAGCAGCCACGGCAGCCAGCCGGCCTGGGTGTTGGTCCAGTGCAGCAGCGGGGTGAAGAACACCGCGCCGGTCAGCGCCCCCAGCCCGAGCCCGACGGGCACCCGGCGGCCGTGGACGGCGACGGTCAGCAGCGCCACCCCGATCGGCGCGAGCCACCACAGGCCGTAGGGCGGAAAGGAAGCCAGCAGCGCGAGTCCGGCCGCGGTCGCCGCCGCCACGGCGAGGACCGGGCGGCGCACACGTGCCGAGAGCGCGGGCGGTCGTCCGACAGCAGGGCCGGCCGGAGTCGACTGCGCCGACGTGTCCATGCCTACCGCCGTCACGTGAGCCTCTCTCGATGGGGCCGGGCTGCCCATTGTGCCCGCAGCGGCTGGGAGGCGCCTGAGAGGGGCCGAGATACGGAAATCGGGGCGCGGCCGTAGCCGCGCCCCGTGCTCCCAGGCCCCATCCAGCCGGTGTGGCAGCGTGCCCAACACGACCTTCGTTCCGGCCAGCAGCGGACCGGCTGCCCACTTCTGGCTCGTTGTCTACTGGCCGTGCGTGACCCCCTGCCCGTACCGGAGTGCGACCCGTCCGCGCCGCCCCGCCGACCCCCGCCCACTGGACCTGGCCCACGCGATACCGGATGGTTCGGCGTACGGCCAGCGAACGAAGAGGCAAAGCGAACAGAGTCGCGTTCCGAAGTAGGACTCAAAGAAGGTACGTGACATACCCCTGCCGCTGTCAACAGGTCAACCCGGTATCCCCCGAACGAGGCGGCGTGTCGCATCGGGCGTGTCCACGGCTATCACTGACCGTACAGTTCCCGTTGCGCCAAGGCTATGGCCGCGTCGGGAAAGTCACCGGCGAGCAGCCCCACGGCGGCCAGCACATAAGCCTGGTCCACGCGCGGGATGGCCGCCTTCGGTAACCGCCAGCCGCCGGCGTGGTCGGCCAGCACCGCCGTCAGTACCGCCGCCGACCGCGGCGGCGGCGCGTGGCGCAGCACCCCACCCGACCCGATGAGCAGCCGCACCGCCCCGAGGTCCTTGCCTCCGCGCCGGGCCGCGGTGGCCCCGCCGACGGCCTCACCGCGGGCGTGACGGCGCAACGCCACCACGGCGGCCAACTCGGCCAGGCGCAGGTCGACGGCACCGTCGTCGGCGAGCAGGTCCGGATCGGCCGCCCGGGCGTCGGCGGCCACCGCGAGAGACTCGGCCTCGGCGTCGCCGACGAGCTTCTCCGCCCGCGCCGCGGCGACCACACCCGGCGCGCTCCAACGCACCCCGAGATCCCCCTCGACGGTACGGCTGCGCCACAGCACCCCGGCGACCTCACGGGCCGGTCCGCCGGCCCGCTCGGCGTCCGGCACGACCACCGAGTACACGTCGGTGGTGGCCCCACCCACGTCGACGACGGCGAAGTCGCCGGACGCCGTGTCGGCCAGCAGTTCCACCGCGGTCAGCACGACGTCCGGGGTGGCGCCGCGCACCAGGCGTACGAACCGGGGATCACGCGACAGTCTCTTGCCGCCGATGACGTGGCGCAGGAACACGTCGCGGATCGCGGCGCGGGCCGGCCCCGGAGCGAGCACCCCGATACGGGGCAGCACGTTGTCGGTAGCGACGACCGGCACGCCCCGGGCGGCGAGGACACCGGCCACGTCGTCACGGGCGTCGGCGTTGCCGGCAACGACCACCGGTACCCGCAGCCGCGCGGCTGCCAGCCGCGCCCCGTTGTGGCGTACGGTGTCGGCGTCGCCGCCGTCGGTGCCGCCCACGAGCAGCAGCACGTCGGGTTTCGCCGCCCGCAGTGCCGCCACCCCGCCCGCGTCGAGCCTGCCGGCGGCCACGTGCACGACCCGCGCCCCGGCACTCGTCGCCACCCGGTGTGCGGCCTCCGCGCTGACGAGCGGTTCGTAGCCGACGACAGCCAGCCGCAGGCCGCCGCCCGCGCTCGAGCACACGTACAGGTTCGACAGGTCGTGCCCCGGCAACCGCTCCGCGACGGCGCCGACGGCCGCGTCGAGGCCGTGCATCACGTCGCCGGTGACGGTCGTCGGGTGCGCCGCCGTCGCTAGGAGCGCGCCGTCCGTCACGTCGACCACGGCCACCTTGGTGTAGGTCGACCCGACGTCGGCGCAGACGGCCAGGGGCGGACCCGGCCGGGGAGCGCCCGTCACGTCCGCGGCGGTACGACCACCGTGCCGGTGGCCGTGACAGCGACGATCGGCGGGTCGCACACCTCGGCCGCCGACTCGCCCCGCGTCGGCGCAGCCGACCCAGCCGGCACTGTGGGTCGTCCGCGGCAGACGACCGTGCAGGCGAAGTCGATGGTGCGGCTGCGGGTGCCGACCCGGGTGACGGTGGCCGTCACCTCAAGTACGTCCCCGGCCCGCATCGCGCTACGGAACTGCACGTCCGAGTACGACGCGAACAACCCCTCGTCGCCGTCGACCCGGATGCACACCTCGGTGGCGACGTCACCGAACAGGCCCAGCGCGTACGCGCCATCGACGAGGTCGCCGGCGTAGTGGGCGTGCGAGTACGGCACGTACCGGCGGTGGGTGACGGTCAGACCGACGCTCACGGGGCCCTCCGATCATGCGTCCGGTTGGTGATCAACGCGTGGACGAGGTAGCTGGCCACCTCACCCGGTGTCGTGCCCCGACCGAAGATGCGGTCGACGCCCAGCTCGCCGGTCATCAGCTCGTCGAAGCGCGGGCCGCCCACGACCAGCAGCGGCCGGTCCTTCGCCGGTAGCGCCTCCCGGAACGCCGCCGACATCTCGCGGGTGTTGTGCAGATGCGCGTCGCGTTGGGTGACGACCTGGCTGACCAGTACCGCGTCGGCCTTCTCCGCGCGCGCCGCCTCGACCAGATCCGGCACCGCCACCTGGGCGCCCAGGTTGACCACCCGCAGCTCCCGGTAGTACTCCAGGCCCTTCTCGCCCGCGATCCCCTTCACGTTCAGGATCGCGTCGATACCCACGGTGTGGGCGTCGGTGCCGATACACGCACCGACCACGACGAGCTTGCGCCGCAGCCGTTGCTTGACCACCGTGTTGACCTCCTTGGCGGACAACAGCGCGAAGTCCCGCTCCACCACCTGCACGTCGGCCAGGTCCACGAGGTGGTTGACCCGCCCGTACACGACGAAGAACGTGAACCCTTCGCCCATCTGCTTGGCGTGCACCACCATCGCCGGGTCGAGGCCCATCTTCGCCGCCAACTGCAGGGCCGCGCCCTCGGCGCGCTTGTCAGCCGGTACGGGCAGGGTGAACGACACCTGCACCATCCCGTCGCCGGTGGTGTCCCCGTACGGACGCACGACGGTGCTCACGACCCACCCTCCAGGATCTCCGTCGCCGGGTTGTAGTAGCCGGCCTCGTGGCGGGCCACCCCGGAAAGGCCCTTACCCCGGTCGGCCGGGCGCTTCATGATCCCGAACGTGCCGTCGGCGATCGCATTCAGCAGCCCGTCGTCCACGATGCGCTCCAGCAGCTCCACCGACTCACCCAGGACCTGGCGGGCCCGCGACTGGATGAACCCGCCCGGCGCCGGCACGAAGTCCTCCTGCAGCCCACCGGCGGCGTTCAACACGTACCGCACGTTCTGCAGCGCGACGTCGCGGTCCGACAGCCACGGCGTCACCACCGCCTCGGTCATCATCCCGACCAGCAGAATGCTCTGCCCGGTCATCGCCCCGACCAGGTTGAAGAAACCGTCGAGCAGGTTGCCGCGGAACACGTCACCGGTCATGTGCTTGGTCGGCGGCATCCACTTCAGCGGCGCGTCGGGGAACAGCTCCCGCGCCAGCAGCGCGTGCGCGAGCTCCAGCCGCAACGACTCCGCCAGATCCGGGTTGATCTCGAACGCGTGGCCGAGCCCCAACTGCCAGTCCGCAAGCCCCGCCTCGTGAGCGAAGTACTCGTTGAGCAACTGCGAGACGGTCACCGTGTGCGCCGCCTCGACCGCGTCGGCAGTGGTCAGGTAGTTGTCCTCGCCGGTGTTGATGATGATCCCGGCCCGCGCGTGGATCTGACGGGAGAACCGCTGGTCGACGAAGGTCCGGATCGGGTTGATGTCGCGGAACAGGATCCCGTACATCGAGTCGTTGAGCATCATGTCGAGGCGCTCCAGCCCCGCAAGGGCGGCGATCTCCGGCATGCACAGCCCGGACGCGTAGTTGGTCAGCCGCACATAGCGGCCGAGTTCCTTGGACGACTCGTCGAGCGCCGCCCGCATCAGCCGGAAATTCTCCTGCGTGGCGTACGTACCGGCGAACCCCTCCCGCGTCGCGCCCTCCGGCACGTAGTCCAGAAGGGACTGGCCGGTCGACCGGATCACCGCGATCACGTCGGCACCCGCCCGCGCGGCGGCCTGCGCCTGCGGGATGTCCTCGTAGATGTCGCCGGTCGCGACGATGAGGTAGATCCACGGCCGCTGCTGCGGATCGCCGTGGCGCTTGACCAGCCGCTCACGCTCCGCCCGCCGCCGGTCGATCCGCTTGATGCCGGCCCCGACCGCCCGCCGGGCGGCCCGGCGAGCCGCCGTCGCCGCCTGACCCGACGGCGCGTCGAAGCGCACCGAACCGGCGGCCGCCTTCTGTGCCAGCAGGGTGAGGTCGTCGATCCCCTCCCGGGCGAGGGCGTCGAACACCGGTAACGCCACCCCATACCCCAGGCCGGCATCGGCGACCACCGCGTCGACGAGACGG
>JAOPWA010000565.1 GCA_025965915.1 Dactylosporangium sp.
ATCGAGAACCGCGACCTCGCCGCGGCGCTCGCCCGGGTCCGCGCCGCGCACCGGGGTCAACCGGTGGACACGTACGTAGCCTACAAACGCACCTTCACTGAATGGGTGTCGCCGGTCGAGTTCGACATCGTCGTCCAGCAGGCGGTGCTGCAGGCCCAGCGCCCCCAGGGCGGTGCACCCGGCCAGTGGGAGCGGATCGGTTTCCAGCGCGGCGCACAACTCGAAGCCGACCTGGACAGCTGGCTCCTACCCGCCGGTGTACAGGCGGTCGGCGCCCTGCTGGCAGCCCGGCCGGCCAGCTTCGGCCACCGGGTGCTCACCACCAACTTCGACCCGCTGATCGAGATCGCGGTCCGGCGCGCCGGCGGGCAGGCGCGCGGCCTGTCACTTACCCGCGACGGATCCCTCGACTCCCTCGTCGCCGGCGAAGGCACCGTCAACGTGGTACACCTGCACGGCTACTGGCGGCCGACCGACGAAGCCGACGATCGGTCGGTGCTGCACGATCCGGAGCGGTTACGCGCCGACCGGCCCGCTCTCTCCCGCGAACTGGCCGAGATGCTGCGCGACGAGACGATCTGCGTCGTGGGCTACAGCGGTTGGGACGACACGTTCACCGCCGCGCTGCACCGGCTGTCCATGGACCGCGACATCGAGGTGCTGTGGGCGCTGCACGGTGAGGATCCCGAGGCGCCCGCTTCGCTGCCGTCCGCCGCCGACCCCACGCTTGCGGTGTCGTTCTATCACGGTGTGGACAGCGACCGGCTCTTCCCAGAGCTGCAGCGGGCGCTGCAGGAGCGCATGCCGGTGGGCGCACCCCCGCCGCCGGCGCCCAGCAGCCCGACCGTCATCCCGGCGCCCGGCACCGGCAGCGGTCACCGCGTCCGGCACGGCGCGTTGGAGCGCCTGCTGGGCGCCCGTGCATCAGCCGACGAACTGCTGCGCCAACTGGACCACGAGTTCGGCTGGCGTCTGGAGGGCGGCGCCGCCGACGCCCCGCCATCGGTGCTGTACTGGCCGGTACAGCTGCGCCAGCCGACCCTGATCCACGCGGTGCAGGCCCTCGTCGCGGCTGCGCTGTCGGCGCGCGGTATGACGGTCCTGCTGTGCTTCGACGATCTGTCCGCCGATGTCCACCCTGACGAGCTTCGCCGCGTCATGCGCGCCGACGTGCAGCGCTGGTTCCGGCTGGTCGACGGTGCCCGGCCGCCCTCGGTGGAGTCGCTCGAGTCGTTCTGCGAACCGGGCCGGGTCGTGGAACGGTTGCTCGCCCCGGCCATGCTCGTCCGGCCGACCCACCCCTGGGCTGTCGAGCGCGACTTCTACCGCCAGGGCACGCTCTACGACCTCGCCAGAACCATCAAGGCCATCCCCGACGCCGACGCCGACGACGCGGACGCGGTAGCCGTGACGACCGGTCTGACCACCACTCGGGCCGAACGCCTCTGGAGCCCACTCGCGATCTGGGCGTACCTGCACTATCTCCTGCTCGACAACCAGGTGGAGCAGGTCGTCACGCTCGGCGGCGACGACGAGGCGACGATGTGGCGGCTGTGGCACGAGGTCTTCGCCGACCCGGTACGCCACCTGTACAACCCGCGGATCATGAACCTGCGCCAGGACGCGGGCATGCTGCGCTGCACCAGCTTCCAGGAGCTCAGGGAGCACCTGGAGCGCAGCTGCGAACTGCCGACCTGGCGGGCCGAAGGGCATTACCTGCACTGGATCGTGCAGAACGGTCTGCTGTTGTCGCAGTACCTGCGCAACCGCCCGTCGCTGTCGGTGGCTGGCCGGCCGCTGGACTCCTGGCCGGCGGTCGTACAGGCCCTCGAAGCGCCGGCTGAGCGGCCCCGCGTCATCCAGGCGATCGCCCGGGAGGTGTCGGCGCTGTTCCTCGGCGAACGGGGATGACACGCGTCCCGGCAGGGAAGCCGACGCCCGCCCATACCGCGGGGTGACGACGCCGCAGCGTACCGTCAAACACATGGCACACGACGCGGCCGATGCTCCGGTGGCGGTGGCAGAGGTGGAGTCGACCGAGCCGGTCACTCTCGAGGAGTGCGCGCTGGCTTTCGGACGGGACCTCCTCGCCTACCTGCTCGGTGCGGGCGCGGACCAGCCGCTGGCGACGTGGCGCCTGGAGACCGAGACCGCGGATGCCGCCTGGGAGCGGCTCCGGGTCTGTCACCACGTGCTGCAGACGTTCAAGGAGCCCCGACTGGCGAGGGCCTGGTTGCGTCAGGCCAGCCCCAGGTTCGACGGCCACACCCCGGCCTGGGCCGTCCGCACCGGCGACCCCGGGCTGCTCGCGGCCGTCGAGAGTGAAGCCGGGTGTCGCGCCTGACCCTCCGGTTCAGGAGCCGAGCAGGCGGTCCAGGAAGTCGCGGTAGCGGTGCACGGCGGCCCGCAACTGCTCGGTGTCACCCGGTCCGTGTCGCCAGGCGTCCAGGTCGGCTTTGAAGGCGTTGAGGGATGCGGTGAGGGCCCCGACGGTCTCCTCCACCACCTGCTCCGCATCGTTGGCGACCGAGTGCGGATCGTCGATGAAGCGTAGCTGCAACTCGCGCCACCGTTCCCGTACGCCCTGCGCGTAGCCGTCGGTCCAGAGACCCAGCGGCGGCATCGCCGGCATGTCGCCGAGCGTCTGCTCTCCCGAGGTGAGTGTGGACGGCATTTCGCTTCGCAACTTCTCGCCGTTCGGGGAGAAGCCGTTTGGCGGCAGGTCACCGGCCGGCCGTTGAGGGGTGGTGACCGCGTGGAGTGAGGTCGCTCTCGGAGTCGTCCGCCCCGCCTCCGGCGCGACCGGCTCCTCGGGGGGGACCTCACTGGCAGGGGCTGGATCAGAGCGGGCCGTGTTCGGCCGGGCACCTCCGCTGGGACGCATGAGGACCCACGCGCCTGCCCCCAGGGCGAGAAGCACGAGAATCCAGGTTACGTATGTCGACAACAAGGCGTTCCTCCTTAGGGGAGGTATCCGCACCGGGTGCACCGCCGAACCGACTCCGAACTTCTCAAATGTAGCGCGGCCGGGGACAACCGCCAGACCAGGGCGCAGCGAATCGTCGGATTCGCTGAGCCGCCGCGAAAAGCCGTCAAATCGAGCGTACTGTCAGGTTCCGGACGTCCGCCTGGACCGCCCGGACCGGCCGGCTCCGCCTGCCAGACCTATCGCGACGAGCCAAACGTCAGCGCCGTGCCAACGCTCCCCCGGTCGGCCATCCACCGCCGCGCCAGGTCGCGGTAGTTGTGCCGCTCAGGAGGACCGATACAGGTACCCAGAGAGCGCCTCACCTCTGCTATGTCGTCGGACTCTCCCTCGAGTTCGACGAAGTGGCCGAGCAGGGGCAGTTCATCCAGGCAGACCACGATGGACAACCCGGGCACGCGGTACTCACGGCGCCGTTTCTGCAGTTGCCAGACGCAGACGAGTCCCTGCCGCGTCAGCTCCGCGCGTACCTCGTCGGCCGCGGCGGCCGGTAGCTCCACCTCCAACCGCGCGTGCGAGCCGTCCGGCAGGAAGGTTCTCGGGCCCTTGAAGCCCGCCGTCACCTGCCCTTCGATCAACCGCAGACGCACCACCAGGTCGGCCGCGCGTAGCAGCCCGGCAGGCGTGTCGTAGTACTCGTCGGCCTGTAGTGCCACGGCTTGCGCCCGGAAGCCGAGCCGGTTGAGAACGGCGCGGACCGCAGCGCTGTCCCGGACACGGTGCTTACTCTCGGTCTCGACTGCACTGGTCACGGCATCCCGCCGCCTCTGGTCGCTGTCGCCTCACCGCTCATGCGGGAACGGTTGGATGCTCCCGTTGAGGTATCGACTCACATGCTCCACCAGGTTGACATGGCGGCGGAAGGCCTCGGTGACATCGGCCCGGGAGTCTTCTGGTCCGGCGATCCGCAGCTTGCCACCGAACTCGCGCTCGACGTAGAGGTCACCCCGGCTGCCGACGAGCAACACCGAGTTGGGCGCCCGGTGGGTGCCGGTCACCCGGATGTTGAGCGGAAGTCGCTCGTCCTCGGAAATCTTCACCAACTCACCGAGGGTGGGGAGCACATACGGGCTGGGGCGCAGGTCGCGGTTACGGGGCAACGCCGCCTTGCCGGCGGGCACGACCACGTGCAACACCCAGTTTCTTACGCCAAGTCCGATCAGCCCATCACGCATCGTGCGTAACCGTTCGAGGTTCTCGTTGCCGGCGGTCACGACGGTCTGCACGGTCGTGGCGAGCCCGGCCGCGGCCACGTCGGACAGTGTGCGCAACGCCCGCTCGCCGGAACTGGTGCCCGCCGGCAGGTAGCGCCGGTTGATGGGTCGCAGCCGGTCGTTGTCGCACCTGTCGAGACTGTCCATTGAGATGCGCACGTGTACCCCGTACTCGCGCAGCACCGGCAACAAAGGCTCCAGCTCACCGACGCCCGAGCTGTCGAGGACAACAGCCTTCCCCGCTGCAGCCAGGCCCCTGATCAGCACCCGCGTGCGCTCGGGTCGGATCAGCGGCTCGCCCCCGGTCACCACCGCGACGAGAGCCGGAACGATCGCGGCCATCCGCGCCACCTGCCACGGCTCGTCGTCGCTCTCGCTGTCCCGATAGGACTGCATCAGGTCGTCGGCGTGGCAGTATCGGCAGCGAAGCGGACAGTGCGCGGTGGCGAAACAGTTGACCACCAGCGGCTCGCGTACCACCGGGGGCTCGTCGAAGTACCCGAGCAGGGACGCACCGACGTGCGGACGCTGCGGCGACACCGGGGCGGTGTGCACGATGCCGACCTCGGCGAGCGACCGGACGGCGTCCGCGTCGTCGGGCGCGACAGGGTCGCCCCGCGCGAGCGAGGCGACGACTCGCGCCGGGGCACCGCTGAGCCCGAAGAAGTGGTCACGATCGGGTACGTACGCGACCGCACCGAACTGCTCTTCGCGGGTCACGACCCGTGGCGCCAGTGTCACCGGCGCCGCCGGTGACGCCAAGCGACCCGGGACCCGAACGCTCGACACACCACTCCCCTCCCGCGCCGGGTCGGATCAGGAGTGCGGCGCCCCCTGGTCGGTGTCGACAGAGTTGTACCAGCTCATCCTCGCGAACGGGTGGGAACTCGCCGAAAACCGCGTCGCCAAACGTCCCGTCAGGCCCCGATTGCGTGGAAGCCGCCATCGACGTGGACGATTTCGCCTGTGGTCGCGGGGAACCAGTCCGACAGCAGCGCCAGGCAGGCCCGTGCGGCAGGCTCCTGGTCGGTCAGGCTCCAACCGAGCGGCGACCGGGTGGTCCAGGCATCCTCGAACTGTTCAAAGCCGGGGATGGACTTGGCCGCCATGGTCCGCAGCGGGCCGGCGGAGACCAGGTTGGCCCGGATTCCTTTGGCACCCAGATGCATCGCCAGGTAACGGTTCGCCGACTCCAGGCCGGCCTTCGCCACGCCCATCCAGTCGTACACGGGCCATGCCTGGGTCGCGTCGAAGGTCAGCCCGACGACCGCGCCACCCGGGCTCATCAGCGGCAGGCACGCCATGGCAAGGGACTTGTACGAGTACGTGGAGACGTGCAGCGCGGTGGCGACGTCCTCCCACGGCGCGTCGAGGAACCCACCACCGAGACAGCTCGCGGGCGCGTATCCGATGGAGTGCACGACCCCGTCGATGCCGTCGACGTGGTCGCGAACCTTGTCGGCCAGCCGTTCAAGGTGCTCGGTGTTGGTCACGTCGAGCTCGATGACCGGTGCCGTCTCGGGCAGCCGCTTGGCGATGCGCTCGACGAGCGAGAGCCGACCGAACCCGGTGAGTACGACCTCGGCGCCCTGTTCCTGAGCAATCTTGGCGACGGAAAACGCGATCGACTGGTCGGTGATGACGCCGGTGACCAGGAGGCGCTTGCCGGCGAGCAGTCCTGACATAACAAACCTTCCCTCAGTGCCTAAGCACGCCGTGTTTCAGTGCCCCATGCCCAAGCCGCCGTCGACCGGGATGACCGCGCCGCTGATGTACCCCGCGGTGTCACCGGCAAGCCAGGTCACCACGGCGGCGACCTCGTCGGGCGCGGCGAACCGGCCTAGCGGGATCGCCTCCCGGTAGGCCTTCTTGCGGTCGTCGGGCAGCTCCGCGGTCATGTCGGTCTCCACGAAACCGGGCGCGACCACGTTGGCGGTTATGTTACGGCCGCCCAGCTCCCGGGTGATCGAGCGCGCGACACCGACGAGGCCGGCCTTGCTGGCCGCGTAGTTGACCTGGCCCGGGCTTCCGTACAGGCCGACCACCGACGAGATGAAGATCATACGGCCCCACCTCGCCCGCAGCATCTTCGTCGCCGCGCGCTTGGCGCACCGGAAGGCGCCGGTGAGGTTGGTGTCGACCACCCGTGTGAACTGCTCGTCGCTCATCCGCAGCAGGAGCGTGTCATCGGTGATACCGGCGTTGGCCACGAGCACCTCGACCGGGCCCAACTCGGCCTCGACCTTGCTGAACGCGTTGTCGACCGAGACCGGGTCGGTGATGTCGCACACGACGCCGTACAGCCCTTCCGGCGCCCCGCCTCCGCGGTGCGTCACCGCCACCCGGTCGCCCTGCGCGGCGAACGCCCGGGCGATGGCCAGGCCGATGCCCCGGTTTCCGCCAGTGACCAGTACCGTGCGCGCCACGTCGTCCTCTTTTCGTACGTCTGGATCGTCTGTGTGCCCCTGGGACCGGAGACTATGTGCTACCGCCCGGTACACAGAAGTCGGGCAACCTACCGGCGTGGTGAAAGTTGATTCGGGTGGGTGTACGATGATCCCCGTTTGCGGCTATCCCTTGTGGGGAGCTGCCCACCGGCCCCGACCTCAGGAGGTGATCGCTGTGCGAGATAGCGATCCTCCGAGTCGTGGCCGGGTCCGCGTCACTGTCTGACGCGCTCCCGTCGCACCCCATCTTCGCCCTGCCCTGCGGCAGGGTACGTCGGCACGCGGAAACCGCCATCCACGGTTCCCGACCCGAGGGGCCCCGCGACATCGGCCACGGCTCTGATCCACCCCGGTCATACCCGCCCCCTCGTTTCACCCCGGGAGCCGTCGATGAGCCGTTACCTCGCCCCACTGGGCTTCACCCTCGCCACCCTCTGGGTTGCTGTCATCTTCGTTCTGGTCAGCGCTTACTGAGACGTTGAGGCTGGGCGGTCGCGTCGTCGTAGGCCGCGGTCGTGGTCACGGCAGCCGGGACGTCCACAGCAGACTCATGGCCGCCGCGGCGAGGGCGAACAGCAGCGCGGTCCCCACGTACCACTGGGTGACCTCGCGAGGCTTCGTGCGATAGCCGATCGAGCTGCCCATGTCCTGGTACACCTTCGTCAGCTCGGCCGCGGACGCCGCCTCGTAGAAGTGCCCCTTCGTAGCCTCGGCCAGCTTCTGCAACGACGGCCGGTCCACCGGCACCCGCTGGGTCTGCCCGTCGATCTCGATCATGCCGGTGTCGGTGCCGAACGCGATCGTCGAGACCGGCACGTTCGCCGCGTCCGCCGCCACGGCCGCCTCCTCGATGGAGCGGCCGAACGTGCGGTATCCGTCGGACAGCAGCACGATCCGGGCCGGCGGCAACCCCTGGGCCCCGTCGGCCGGTACGCTGCGCAGCGCCTCCAGACACGAGAAGACCGCCTCGCCGGTCGCCGTGGACTGGGCCAGTTGCAGCCCGTCGAGGCCCTGCTGGATGGCCGCCCGCTCCTTCGTCGGCGAGACCAGCACGTTGGCGGACTTCGCGAACGCCACCAGGCCCACGTTGAAGCTCGGCGGAAGCCCCTTGACGAACTCGCTGGCGGCCTGCTTGGCGGCCTCGATCCGGCTCGGCGCGACGTCGGTGGCCTGCATCGACAACGACACGTCGATGGCGAGCATGATCGTCGCCCGCTCCAGTGGTTCCCTGGTGTCGACCGAAGGGCGGGCGAGACCGGCGACCATCATCAGCAGGGCGGCCACGAACGCGCCCGCCGCGAAGTGCCGGCGGGGGCCGATGCCGCGCGGCGCGAGCACTCGCAGCAGCTCGACATTGGTGAAGCGCATCGCGTACGCCTTGCGCCGCCACTGCCGCCACACGTAGGCACCGGCCACGGCCAGGACCGGAAGGACGGCCAGCAACCACCACGGCGAGAGGAAACGGATCATCGGGTGGTCCCCCTGGTACGGGCGTGGCGTTGGGCGGCGACGAATCGGACGATGTCGAGAAGCCAGTCAGAGTCGGTACGCAGCCGCAGATGCGCCGCGCCCGCGCCGCGGATCGCGCCTGCGATGGCGGAACGCTGCGCGGCCGCGGCGGCGGCGTAGCGCTCCCGTAACCGCGGGTCGGCGGTCTGTACCTCGTGCATCTGCCCGGTCTCCGGTTCGACGAGCGCGATTACGCCGACGTCGGGCAGTTCGAGCTCACGCGGGTCGACGATCTCGACCGCCAGGACGTCGTGGCGCACGGCGAGCTTGCGCAGGGGCCGGGCCCAGGACTCAACCGGCGCGAGGAAGTCGGAGATGACCACGGCCATGCCGCGCCGACGCGGTGGCCGATTGAGCATGTCGACGAGTGCGCCGAGATCGTCGCGGCCGGGCGTGGAGCGGGTACGCGCGATCTGGCGCAGCAGCCCGTTGGCGTCCTTGCGGCCGGGGCGGGCAGGCATGCGGACCCGGGTGTTACCGGTCCCGACAACGGCGCCGATACGGTTACCCCCGCGGACGGTGAGGTGCGAGACGGCCGCCGCGGCCGCGATGGCGAGCTCGCGCTTGAGGCACCGGGCGGTGCCGAAGTCGAGGCTCGCCGACAGGTCCACGGCCAGCCATGTCTCCAGCTCCCGGTCGGCCACGGTCTGGCGGATGTGTGGCAGCTGGGTACGAGCGGTCACCGGCCAGTCCATGCGCCGCACGTCGTCACCGGCGCGGTATTCCCGCGACTCCCCCGCCTCGGTGCCAGGCCCGGGCAGCAGTCCCAGGTAGTCGCCCTGCAGCAGCCCGTCGAGTTTGCGGTTGATGAGCAGCTGGAGCTTGCTCAGGACCACCTCTCCATGCGCGTCGTCGAGTCCGGAACCGTCGGCTGGCAGGCCCGGATCAGCCGGTCGCGCCCGGCCCGCGACGGCACGCTGTCGCAGCCGCCCCAGCGCTGACAGTCCCGCCGGGCTCACCGCGCACCGGCCCGGCCATGGCACCAGGAGCGCGCCCCCCTGCCCCGCGCCCCACCCTCGCTACCGGTCACGCCGGCCGCCTCGGCCACGACGCCGGCTGCTGCGGGGCGGGGCCGACGGGCGGGCCACTGACGGGACCGCCGGCCGGGACACCGATGGGAGCGGCGTTCTGCCGCGGCGTGACGATCGGCAGCGGCACCGCCGCGAGGACCCGGTCGACGATGTGGTCGGCCGGGATGTCGTCTGCGAGGGCGTCATAGGACAGGACCAGCCGGTGGCGCAGGATGTCGGCTGCGACGTCCTGCACGTCCTGCGGCAACGCGTAGTCGCGGCCACGCAGCAGCGCCAGGGCGCGGGTGGCGCGCACGATGCCGAGCGACGCCCGGGGGCTGGCGCCGTACTGGATGAGCTGCGCGACGTCGGGCATGCCGTACTCGGCCGGTGCGCGGGTCGCCAGCACCAGCCGCACTGCGTAGTCGACCAACGCGTTGTGCACGAAGACCTCATCGGCTTTGCGCTGCAGGCCGAGCAGGTCCGCCGGGTTGAAGATGGTCGCCGGCTCCGGCGCGGCCACCCCCATCCGGTACACGATCTCGCGCTCTTCGGCGTCCGTCGGGTACCCGACCTGGATCTTCATGAGGAACCGGTCGCGCTGCGCCTCCGGCAGGGGGTAGACGCCCTCCTGCTCGATCGGGTTCTGGGTGGCCATGACGAGGAACGGCTGCGGCACCCGGTGACTCTCCCCGCCTATCGACACCTGCTGCTCCGCCATGACCTCCAGCAGCGCCGACTGGACCTTGGCAGGCGCCCGGTTGATCTCGTCGGCGAGCAGGAAGTTGACGAACACCGGGCCCAACTCCACGTCGAACTTCTCGCTCGAGGCACGGTAGATGCGGGTGCCGACGATGTCGGCGGGTACGAGATCCGGGGTGAACTGGATGCGCGCGAACGTCCCGCCCACAACCTGCGCGAGAGTCTCGACCGCGAGAGTCTTCGCCACGCCGGGTACGCCCTCGATCAGGCAGTGGCCGCGGGCCAGCAGCGCCACGAACATCCGTTCGATCATCCGGTCCTGACCGACGATGACCCGCTTGACCTCGAACAGGGCTCGTTCCAGTAGCGAAGCGTCCTGGGCAGGCGTGGTGGACGGACCGCTGACGAGAGGCTCGCCACCACTCGACTCGGACGGGGTCGCGGGCATGGTCGGTTGGGCCACCGGTCCTCCACGGCTTGAGACAAGCTAACGATCGCACCCAAGCGTCGCATGAACAGCCAGATGATCGCGCCCGGGCACCGGGCCGCAGTGAGATCCAGCGGAAAGTGAAGGAAAATCGGATTTGAGGCACGGGATCGCGCGGTAATCGACGATCGGCCCACCGGAACCGTCCGCCGGACAGATAAGATGGGTAGACACAGCGGGCGCACCCGAGGGTACGATTCATTCGTCGCCGGGCGGCTTCCCCCGTGGTCGCCCGGCGCCTTCCCGTGGTGGCCCAGTCCCGTGGTCACCCAGCGCGGCGTTCCTTCTCGGCCTGGCAGACTGCATACCGTGCCGCCGGACACCACCGAAGCGTCGAACTCCACCGAAGCAGAGCCCTCGATCTGCTCCGCGCAGGAGTCGCTGATCTGCTCCGCAAAGGGCTGCCGCCAACCGGCTCGATGGGCGCTGCGGTGGAACAACCCCCGTATCCACCCCCAGGCCCGACGCAAGTCCTGGCTGGCGTGTGACGACCATAAAGCAGGACTTGCGGAATTCTTAAGGATTCGAGGGTTTCTACGCGAGGTAGAACCGCTGTCCTGAGCAATAGGCTCACGCCTGTGACCCAGGCCATCGCGCTCGATCCGTCGCCGGACACAATTGCCTGGCGAAAGGTGTCTGGTCACCTGATCGTGATCGAAGAGCTTCAGGTGCTCGCCAGCACGGTGGTCGTCGTGGCGGCCAACCTCACCGCCCTGCTGTTCATCCACAACCGACTACCGCTGCTCGTGGCGGCCGTGGCCGTCGTGATCGCACTGGTCACCGCCTTCGTCGTGGCGCGCTCGGTGCGCTCCTGGCGCTATGCCGAGCGCGACGACGACCTGCTCGTACGCCACGGGTGGTTCGTGCGCAAGCTGTCGATCGTGCCGTACGCACGAATGCAGTTCGTCGACGTCACCGCCGGTCCCCTGGAACGGATGTTCGGGCTGGCCACGGTGACGATGCACACCGCGGCGGCGGCGAGCGACGCACGGATTCCCGGCCTGCCCACGCTGGAGGCCGCTCGACTGCGAGACCGGCTGTCGTCCCTCGGCGACACCCGCTCGGAGGGACTGTGAGCGGCGCGCCAGCCAGCGGGGCGACGGTTAATGAGATGGTCGCCGCCCCGCTCGAGCCGCGCCACCGCCTGCATCCGGTCACACCCCTGCTACGTGGCCTGCGCATACTCGCGATCGTCATCGCGGTCTTTTCCTGGCAGGGGTACCAGGAGCTCGGCCCGCTGCGATGGGCGCTCGGCGCCGTCGGGGTGTTGATCGTGGCCCTCACCGTCGCGGCTGTCAGCTGGCTCACGACGGGATACCAGATTCACGGGCGCGAGCTGCGGATATCCGAAGGCCTGCTCTGGCGGCGAACCCGCGCGATCCCGCTGGAGCGCCTGCAGACCGTCGACGTCGTACGCCCGCTGCTCGCACGGCTGACCGGCGTGGCCGAGCTGCGGCTGGAGGTCATCGGCGCGTCCCGGGCCGAGGCCCCGCTGGCCTATCTCAGCCTGCCGCTCGCGTCCCGGCTGCGCGAGCACCTGCTGTCGCTGGCCGGCGGGCGGGACGGCATCGACGCACGAGGACAGTCGGCCGACCGCCTCGTGCACACAGTGAGCAACGGCCGGGTGCTCCTCGCCCAACTGCTGACGCCGCACACCTGGTTCGTCCCGGTCGCGCTCGTGGTGGCTCTCGTGCCCTATCAGCAGCAGCAGCGTTGGAACCTGGTAGCCGTCGGCAGCATGTTCACCGCGATCGTCGGCGTCGTGCAGATACCGGTACGGCGCATCGTCGAAGAATGGCACTTCCGCATCCGGGAGGACGAGGCGGGTTTGCGGCTGCACCACGGCCTGCTGAGTACGCGCAGCCAGACGGTGCCCCGCCAGCGCATCCAGGCGGTGGGGGTGACCTGGCCGCTGATGTGGCGCCCTATGGGCTGGCTGCAGGCGCGGATGGACGTGGCCGGCTACGGCGCCCACGACCGGCACGCCGGCCCGCACGCGGGGGTGCTGCTACCGGTAGCCGACATCCACACCGCGCACCCCGTCCTCGCGCAGGTACTGGGCGCCGAGCTGTTGACGCCGCCGTTGATCCCGGCTCCCCGCCGGTCCCGCTGGCTCGCACCGCTGCGCTACCGGCTGCTGGCCGTCGGACACGACCGCGAGCTGGTGTACGCCCGGGACGGCTGGCTGATCCGCCGCCTGGTCATCGCCCCCCTTGCCAGGGCCCAGAGCGTACGGGTGGTGCAGGGACCGATCCAGCGGCTGCTGCGGCTCGCTGACGTGCACGTAGACACCGCTGGCCGGCTCCACGTCGTCGGCGAGCACCGCGACGTCGAGGAGGCCTACGCCTTGGCGGCGACGCTCGCCTCGGTGGCGCGCTCGGCACGCGCACGGGAGATGGGCGCCCACCACCGCTCGAACAGCGCGGCCACCGTGTAGACCAGCCCGACGTAGATCCACCCCATCAAGACGTCGATCATGTAGTGCTCGCCGCTGTAGACCAGCGTGAACGTCATCGCGAGCGGGTACGCCAGCAGCAGCGGCCACCAGCGCAGGCGCGCCCGAGGCAGGAAGAACGCGACGACGAACAGCGCGAACGCGGTATG
>JAOPWA010000567.1 GCA_025965915.1 Dactylosporangium sp.
CCGCCGCGATCAGCTCGGGCGCGTCCGGGGTGACGCCCGGGCGTAGCCGGGCGGCGACCCTGCCGTCCGCATCCACGACGAACTTCTCGAAGTTCCACTGCACGTCGCCGGCCTCTCCGGCCGCGTCCGGCACGCCGGTCAACTGCTGGTACAGCGGGTGCCGATCGGGCCCATTCACGTCTACCTTCTCGGTCAGCGGGAAGCTCACCCCGTAGTTGGCATCGCAGAACTCCGCGATCTCATCGGCGGTACCCGGCTCCTGGCCACCGAACTGATTGCACGGCACTCCAAGCACCACGAGGCCACGCTGCGCGTACTCGTCGGCCAACTTCTGCAACCCCGCGTACTGCGGAGTCAGCCCGCACCGGGAAGCGACGTTGACGATGAGCAACGCCTTGTCACGGTACTGCGCGAGGTTGGCCGAGCCGCCTTGCAGGGCATCGATTTCCACATCGTAGATGGGCACAACGACAACGTACGTCGCCCGGATACCAGCCGCCAACCAGGTCAGCCTGCTACCAGCCACCACCGACGGGTGGACGGGATCCGCCCGGACGAGCACGCTCACGGCAGGTCGCGCGGTGCATCACCGCGCAGCCCGCCGTCACACCATCGGCGGCAGATGCCCTTCCACCGGTTCGGTCTGCCGCCCACGGACTATCCCACCGCGGGCGCGCCCGAGATCGGCATCGACGTCGATGCCCGTCCGTCGTACGCCGAGGTGCTGGCGCTGCACGCCGACCGCAGGGCGCAGGGCGCAGGTGCGCAGCGTCGTCGAGAACCTCACCGACGCCGAGCTCGACCAGATCCGCACTGCCGTGCCGGCGCCCGCGTGGGGGGTGGAGTCACACTCGGTGGGCGAGTGCCTCCGGCGCTCGTCGTCAACGGTGAACACGACGTGCTGCGCGAAGAGGGCGAGGCGTACGCGCGCAAGCTGTCCCAGGCGGGGATTGCCGTCACCCAGGTCCGCTACGGCGGGACGAGTCACGACTCAGTTGCCGCGATGCGCGCACCAGCCCGTAGCGCCCATCTGCACTCCCGTGCCCGAGCGGGTGGGAACGCGCTGACTCTCTGAAGCGTCTGAGCGCTGCCGACAGTCAAGCGGGAGGCACAGATGATGGGATCGGGGACGCCGGACGGCGCGCGACGACTGGCCGTAATGGCCGTGTGCGCCGTGCTCGTCGTGGCGGCGGCCGGCTGTGCACGAGGCGGGCAGCAGGGTGGAGCCGACATCGGCCTGTCCTCGGTCGGGCGTGCCCCCGCCGGGACGGCCGTGCGTTGCTCGGATCCTGGTCCGACCGCTGAGCCGCAGGCGCCGAGCGCACCGCCGAGCCCCGAGCCGCTGGCCGCGGATTTCGTGCCCGTCTCGGCCAGCCGCTGCACCGCCGTCGTCAAGCCTGTTCCCGGTGACGGTGAGTGGCAGACGCGCGACGAGCAGGAAACAACCGGGCCGTTCGCTGCACTCGTCCGGGCACTGCGCTCGCCGTCCGAGCACGTCGGCGGACAGGGCTCCTGTTCGGCGATCGGGATGGTGCCGATCGTCATCACCCTGACCGACGCGCGCGGTCGGACGACCGTCCCCGCCATCCCGCACGACGCCTGCGGCCTGCCCACCCAGGCGGCTCTAGAGGCGATCAGGGCGCTGCCGTGGAAGACCGTCAAAGAGACCACGGTCCGGCAGGTCCGCAGCCAGCTGGAGATCGATTCGGGATGTCCCGGCCGGTACAAGCCGGTGATCGCCATACAAGCCGCCGCCACCAGCCAACGCACGGCCGACGCCGGCCCGCTTCTTCCCGGCACCCCGCCGCCCACACTCCAGGTATGCCGATACACGCTGGACCCGACCTCGACCGTCAGTGTCACCGGATCAGGCACCTTCGCCAGCGGCAGGCTCACCACCGCGACCAAGCTCACCGGCGCATCCGTAGCCCGGCTCGCCGCCGGTTTGAACGCCGCACCGCCGGCCACCGCCCACTGCGATCAGCCCCAGGCCCCCTTTGTGGTTCTTACAGGCTCGTGGGTGGTCATCGAGACAGGGGGCTGCAACCGTGCCACGGGCGCATCCGGCGGGCTGCGGCAGGTAGACCCCGCGACCGCAGTAATCCTCGCCGGTTGACCGGTCGCGGGGCGGCCCGAGGATGGCGGCGGACCTGCGGCTGACAAATTGACGATGCGGCAGGTCAGACTGGCCGACCGTCGGTCGCTCATGACAGGACCAGGAGCGTTTTTCCGGTGACGGCGCGGGCCTCGATCGCGGCGTGCGCGTCGGCTGCCCGTTCCAGCGAGAACGTCTGCCCGATCAGCGGTTTGATCCGCCCGGCGGTGGCCTCGGCGAGCGCGCGGACGGCGTACCGCCCGAACTGCTCCGGGGCGAACTGCACCCGCTCGATACCGGTCGCGGTGAGCCCGCGTGCCTGGGCGTCGGTCTGGTCTGCCACTGCGAACTCGCCACTAGGCGTGCCGTGCGCCGAGAACCGCCCGCCGGGCACCATCAGGTCGAACGCCGCGCGACCGTACGCTCCGCCCGCACCGTCGAGCACCACGTCCAGGCCACCGGTTGCCTCGCGGACCCGCTCGATCCAGTCCGGCTCGGAGTAGTCCGTGACAGCGTCGGCGCCCAACTGCCGGATCCGTTCCAGTTTCTTCGCGCCCCGGGCAGCGGCAACGACATACGCGCCTGCGACGTGTGCCACCTGGACAAGCAGCGCACCGAGGCCACCGCCCGCAGCTGTGACGAGCACCCGATCGCCGGGTTTGATCTGCACGACGTCGGCAAGGCCGAGCGCGGTGGTGCCGTCGTGCAGCAGCGCGGCCGCGTCGCTGAGCTCCAGCGCGTCCGGCACGGCGATCAACCCCTTGGCCGGTACGAGCGCACGCTCCACATAACCGCCGTGCTCGCCAGTACGGGCGACGACCCGCCGGCCGACCCACCCCGGATCGACACCGTCACCGACCAGGGAAACCGTGCCCGCCACCCCGACACCCGGCCGATACGGCGGCTGCACCGGGAAGTACTGACCGCCCCTGCCGCGACGGATCATTGTCTCGATCCACAAAACATCCGCGACGGCCACGTCGATCACGACCTCGCCAGAACCCGGGACCGGGTCGGTCGCATCACCTACGACGAGTACCTCGGGCCCACCGAACCGCGCCACCTCGACCACACGCATGCCGAGACCCTCCTTCTCCTGACCCGTTGGTAGGACAAGCCTCCAACCTGAACCGCACTTGAGGTCAACACCGCGGTGGTCCACAACACCCGACCGACGGCCCGGTCGGATTCGGTCATCGGCCGGGCGTGCTACCCGCTCGCCGGCTGGTACGTCACCGACAGCACGCCGGTACTGAGAGTCGTCCACTCCACGAGTTTGAGATTCAGTTGATCGGTCACCTCTTCGAAGAGGCGCATGCCGGAGCCGACCACAATCGAGTTGGCCCATCCGAGGGGGATGTCCAGGGCGCTGGACACTATCTGTCGGCCTCGGAACCAGCAGATTTCGGGAAACGCGCTGTCATGCCGCTGATCGCGCAGCGCGTCAGGGTCGCGCGGGTCGATAGGCTGGACTGATGACCGTCGTCGACGAGATCGGCCGCAGCAAGTACGTCAGCCTCACCACCTACCGCAAGGACGGCACTGGGGTCGCCACGCCGGTCTGGCACGCGGTGAACGGCGGTGAGCTATTCGTCGTGTCCGACGCCGAGGCGTGGAAGGTCAAGCGGATCCGCAACAATAGCCACGTCGTGGTTACGGTCTGCGGTGTCCGCGGCAAGATCGCGCCGGGTGCTCCGAGTGCCCAGGGTACGGCGCGACTGCTTGACGAGGCGGATACGGAAACCGGACGAACGCTCCTGGCCCGGAAGTATGTCCTGTCTCGGATGGGCAACTGGTTGACCAAGACCCTGCATTTGCGGCGACGCCCGGTGATCGGGATCGCCGTGACGTTCTGAGACCTAAGCCATAGAAGCGCGGCTCACGCAACCCGTTGATCCCGTCGACGACGGCATGTGACCGTCACGGTGCGGGTTCTGCAGCTACGAGTTCGTGGGACTCGGGTGCTCCGATCGCCTCGCTGACCTGGGCGGCTGGCATGGGACGGGCGAAGTAGAAGCCCTGCGCGGCCTCGTAGCCCAGCAGGCGCAGCCGGTTGGCCTGTTGTGGGGTCTCGACGCCTTCCGCGACGACGTGCAGGCCCAGAGCCTTCGCCAGGTGGATCACGGCGGTGGCAATGGTGGGCTCGGCGGTGGGATCCACCTGGGCGAAGGACCGGTCGAGCTTGAGTTCGTCGACAGGGCAGTCCTGCAGCAGGGTCAGGGTCGAATGGCCGGTACCGAAGTCGTCCAGCGAGATCCGGATGCCAAGGTGCCGTAACGCCCGGAGGTTGGCCACCGAGGTGCCCAGCTCAAAGACGGTGGTCTCGGTGACCTCCAGTACGAGCCGGTGCGGCGCGATCCCGGTTTCGGCCAGCACGGCCGCCACGTCGTCGGCGAAGGTCGGCTCGCGTAGCTCTCGGGCCGAGACGTTCACATTGACCACGGCGGGCCTCGCCTCCCCGTGCTCGGCCTGCCAGGCCGCGATCTGGCGGCATGCCTCCCGGATGATCCAGCGGCCCAGCGGCACGATGAGTCCGCTGCGCTCGGCGAACGGGAGGAACTCGGCCGGGGGCAGTACGCCCCGGACCGGATGGGTCCAGCGCACCAACGCCTCGACGCCGGTCAGCCGCCCACCGTCGAGGGCGACGATTGGCTGGTACAACAGGAAGAGCTGGTCACCGGCGATGGCCTCGCGCAGCTCGGCGCCCAGACCCGCGTCGTCGGCCCCCGTACCCGCCATGCCGGGTTCGTAATGCAGGTACCCGCTGCCGCCGCGTCTCTTGGCCGCGTACATGGCGATGTCCGCCCGGCGGAGCAGTTGGCTCACGTCGTCCCCGCTCCGGCCGTCGGCGATGCCGATACTCGCCCGGATCCGCAGTTCGTGCCCGTCGGCGACAACCGGTCTGATTAGGGCGGCGATGATGCGCTCGGCGGCGGCGTCGGCGGCGGCGCGGTCGATGCCATCGAGTACCACGACGAACTCGTCACCGCCGAGGCGGGCGACGGTGTCCTGCTCCCGCACACAGGTGGCCAGCCGCCGCGCCACCGCGATCAGCAGGACGTCACCGATCTCGTGGCCGAGCGTGTCGTTGACAACCTTGAAGTCGTCGAGGTCGATCAGGGCCACGCAGACGGTCCGGTCGCCCGGCACGGTCAACGCCTTCTGCAGCCGCTCGCCAAAGAGCACACGGTTGGGCAGCTGGGTGAGGGCGTCGTGCGTCGCGCCGTGGTCCAGCCGGGCCAGCAGCCGCCCGTTGTCCTGGAAGGCGGTGACCTGCCGAACGACGACGACACCGGTGAGCGCGACAGCGCTGAATGCGACTACCAGCCCGTCATGGTTGTCGGCGGACACGTTAACGGTGAGCAGCAGTCCGTCAACGGCGGCGACCGCCGCGTACGGCAGCACGCTGAACGGCCGCCGTCGCGCTCCGCGGGCTGCTGACCTTCCCCGGTCCTGCCCCGCCCTGCGTTGCCGTTCACCCGCCCAGGCGGCGAAGAACATGACGACGGGCATGCTCACCTGGGTAAAGACGAGGTACGGCTCGACCAGGTACCGCTGGAGCATGCCGGAAAGGCTGCCGATGAGCATGGCGAATGCCAACAGCCGCAGCGCCATCTTGTCGATGAACGCGTAGCTGGACAGGACAACCTTGGCCACCGCGAACACCGCGACGAGTGCGAGGACAGTGACAAGTGCCTGAGCCACCAGTTCGGCTCTGTGGGCCGCGCCCAGCGCCAGGAGGGGCATGGTTTGGAAGTGCCAGAAGAATGCGGCGGTCGCCAGCATTACCGTGCCGCCGTCCAGACCCACCCGAAGCCGCTCGCCGCGCGTTGACGCACCCAGCGGTAGACGGTAAAGCGCCCACACGATGACCAGGACCGCACCGCTGTCCAGCACGAGCATCACCGAGCCGGCGTGCTGACCACCCCCGAAAGGATCCCGCAACGCGTCAACGGTCTGGGCAACGCAACCCATGCCGACCAGGATCGCGGCGATGCTCAGCTGCCGCCAGAATCGGCGGGTCGGCATCGGCAACTGTTCGGCGCGGGACGTGTGTCGGTATACCAGCGCCAAAATCACGGCAGACAGCGGCTCGGGTAACCAGAGCAGCAACAACGGACCGCGCGGGTGGTCGAGGTTGGCGACGAACCACATACCGGACGGCACCACCAGGAACCCGGAGGCCAGCAGCAGCCGGTTGGTCCGACGCACACGCAAGACCAGTACCTGCGTGGCAGTCCACAGCCGGATCAACGCACCCAATTCTCTCAAACCTCCTGGCAGCTTGTACTGCCTACTTCGGCAGGCAAGGTCCTGCGATTAGGCATACCTCTGTCAGAAGCGATCGGAGGGCGCGATCAAATTGAGAGCCGGTCGGCGCGGGCCTGCAGTTGACCGGCCACGGGCTGTTGCGGCAGCTCACGGCCGGCCAGGTTTCCCGGAGCGGCTACCTTGGGACGATGGACGAGAACCGTGCCCGACTGGTCGTTGACGCGCTCCGCGAACGCGGCGTCCCCGCCCACCTGGAAAGGGCCGGAGTGTCCCAGTTCGGGGTGCGGGTGATGCTCCCGGATGGGCGTCAGGCGATCTGGGACACCGACGGCACCGCCGGACTCGAAGCTCAGGTCATGCGTGACGGCGTGCTCGTCGGCTTTGTGCCCGTGATCGACGGATCCGAGCACTTCACCGAACACCAGGTCGTTGAGGCCATCGCGCGCACCGACTACGACCAGCCCATCGCCCGGCAACGCCGTACCGCGCCGCCGCCAGCGCCACCCCTGCCACGCGAAGGCGGCTTCTTTCGCCGCTTCCGGGAAGGCTTCCGGGATCGTTAGAGGGATTCCATGACCCTGACACCGGTGGTGAGCCCGGCTTCTACGCGGCCCGCTCGTACTCGTTGATGAGACCTCCGAGCCTCGACCCGCGCAGCCGACGAACTCGCCGACCGGATCGCGGTCCTCGACCACGGGAGACTGCTCGCGCCTTGGTCGGCTTCTCGGGCTGCTCGTCCGGCCAGAGCCCTTCCACCAGCCGAGCGGTGCTGCAGCCCGAGCGCCGGTCGCCGGCGAGGAGCGCGAGGAGGCCGCCCAACCGGGGACCAGTGATCTCCTGGCCGCGATAGGACACGTGCGACAGCAGGATCAACTCGGTGGTCACGGGAACAGGTTAGCCAGCCATCTGACGGCCAACAGTGGCCGCCAACTCGCTGGCCCCCAAGTCCACCGGCCATCTGTCCCGACGGCTGACCGCCGAGACTATCGACGTCGAAGGCGTCGGCGGATCCGTAAAGTTGATCTTGAACGGGTCTCGCCACGGCCGCCACCCGGAGACTCCGGATGGCGGCCGCCGGAAGGGATCTACCAGCCGACCGCGATCAGCAGGTACTGCGGGGCGCCGTGCGAGATGAACGAGGACTGGCCGGCGTAGTCGTCGTACGGGAAGCCGTACGCAAGGTGGTTGATTGCGTGGTCGTGCCAGAACTTGGCGTAGTAGTTCGCCGGCGCCGCCTGGTAGTACAGGCTCGGCGTAGACCATTGCGACTCGGGCAGGTGCGCGACGTGCCGGTTGAGCGCGGCGCAGTGGCCCGGATCCGCGGCAAGTACGCCGGCACACCCGAAGATGTCAGACGTCGGCGCGTTGATGCCGACCGAGTTCGCGTAGCCGGTGAAGTAGTTCTGGTTCACCCCGCCGGTACGGAAGCTCGGGTCGCTACCGGGCGCGATGATCCGGTACGGCGACTGGGTCTGCGCCAGCACCTTGAACTCGGCCGGTACTTCGTTGATGAACTTCTGGAACGTGGTCGACCGGTCCTCCTGGAAGGTCTGGTAGTCCTCACCGACCTGGACGTCGTACCCGTCGTGCGCGTGCAGCCGCATCGCCAGCTTCACGCCGAACGCGTCGACGCGGGTGGTGTTGCCGTTGAACACCGACGGCCCCACGGTGAACTCGATGAAGTCGTAGTACTGGCTGGTCGGCGAGCCCAGGTAGAAGTACATGCGGCCGGCCGAGTTGACGGGCATATCGAAGTACGGCTGGTCGGCGATTGAATGGACCTGACCGTTGTAGCTCCAATACACCTGGCTGTCGGGGTACTTGCCGTTGGTGCGGTTGAGGATTTTGAGCATGAGCACGTTCTTGGCGGCCGGGATATTGCTGGTGTCACCCCAGAACGAGCCCGGCGGTGGGTTGGTCGGGCCGCTCGTCGGGCTCGGCGTCGGGACCGGGGTGGTCGAGCCGCCGGCAGTGTGCACGGCGACCTCCCACAGCGAGTACCCGTACTGGGTGGCCCGCGTCGTGCCGTACATCCGCACGTACCGGCCGGCGCCGTTGACGTTGAGCGTCTGCGTGCCGCCAGTGCCAGTGGTCGTCGAGTAGACGCTTGTCCAGCTCGACGCATCGGCCGACACCTGGATCTGGAACGCCTTGGCGTACGCCGACTCCCAATTCAGGACCACCTGGCAGATGGTGGCGGTGCTACCGAGGTCGACCTGCAGCCACTGCGGGTCGGCGAACGCGCTGGACCAGCGGGTACCGGTGTTGCCGTCCACCGCCGA
>JAOPWA010000571.1 GCA_025965915.1 Dactylosporangium sp.
GGCAGCAGAACATGCATGCCGCGGGTCCAGGCGGCCACCGAGAACGTGCCACCCTCCGGGGTGCCGAACACCGCGTACGACGCGACGTAGTCGTCGACCTCGTCACGCAGGATGTTCTGCTGGGCGCCGTACTCGGTCACGGCCAGCACCCGCGACGCCCGCTCGACCGCGGCGGCGGCCGGATGGCCGGTCGCGACGCTGAACGGCACCACCCGTCCGGTCTGGTCGATCGTGTACGCGACCGGCGATAGCGGCCGGGGCGACTCGGCGAAATGCCGCTCGACCAACTCGAACAGCTCGGACAGCGGCTCTGGGGCGGCGTCGACCACGACCAGGGAGCGCACGTCGGGCACGAACGCGATGGGGACGCCACCGACATGCTCCGCCAGCGTCTGCAGCCAGCCGTCGAGCAGGAGGTGGGAAACCCAGTACGCATCGCCGTCGTCGATGAAGCGCAGCATCACCCGGCCACCCGGGTGATCGGCCGGTGGCAGGCCCGCGGCGGCGGCGAGATTGGCCCGCGCGGTCGCGAACACCTCCTCGACGGACACCCCCCAGTCCGCGCACGTCACCTCGGAGACGTAGGCCATGGATGTGGGTTGGTCAACCACGACCATCTCGTCGAGAAACGGAAACGCCGGCCGGCGCAGCGCTGCCGGACGCCCCGACTCGCCGGCCCGGGCGAAGGTGGCGCTGCGCAGCACCGGTCGTAAGCGGTCGCGCGCGGACTCCCAGCTCTCGGGAACCTCGGGTAGTCGGGTGAACGTGGCCACGAACCGCCGGATCCGCTCGTCGCGCGTGTGCGGCTCGCGCTGGCACTCCGCGTACAGGTTGTGCAGGTACAGCCAGGCCGAGTCGGCGCCGGGCAGGCGACGGTACTCGATGGAGAACCCGCGGCGGTCATAGCGGGCGCCCGAGATACCGGCGGCGCGCAGAGCGGCCAGCACCTCGCCAGCGAACCGGTCCGGCCCGCTGCGTCGTCGCAGCCGGTCGAAGATACCCACGTCACCTCCCGGTCGCTAGACCGACGAGGGTACCCGCCAGCGGCCGCATGTCATCCGTACGGTCCGTCCAAGCGGCGGGTGACCGGCCTACTCGTCGTTGTCGTCAGCGGCGGAGGGTGCGCTGGAAGACCCTCCGGAAGCCCCGCCCGACGGCGCGGCGGAAGCCCCGCCCGACGGCGCGGCGGAAGTCTCGTCCTCGGGGTGCTGGCGGCGGGCCTTACGGGCCGCCTTACGCTCCGCGGCCGCAGGCCGCGTCGAGGGCTCCTCCATCCGGTAGTCGGTGCCCCGGTGACCGGGTACGAACTCCTCACCGGCGTACAGGGTGGGCTGCCAGTCGAACTCGTGGGTGCCGATGCGCACCGCGGCGCCGGGCTCGGCACCGGCCTTGGCGAGGGCATCCTCGACGCCGATGCGGGCCAGCCGGTCGGCCAGGTAGCCCACGGCCTCGTCGTTGTCGAAGTTCGTCTGGCGCACCCAGCGCTCGGGACGGCCCCGCACGACGTACACACCGTCGGCGGCCTGCTCGATGGTGAAGCCGGCGTCGTCGACGGCCTGCGGGCGGATGACGACGCGGGTGCGCTCCGGTGGCGGCGCGGTCTTGCGGCGCTGATCCACCACCTCGGCGAGGGCGTACGTCAGCTCCCGCAGCCCCTCCCGGGTCGCGGCGCTCACGTCGAACACCCGGAACCCCCGCGCCTCCAGGTCGGGCCGGACGATGTCGGCCAGATCACGCCCGTCAGGCACGTCGACCTTGTTGAGCGCGACCAGGCGCGGGCGGTCCTCGAGGCCACCGTAGGCGGTCAGTTCGGCCTCGATCGCGTCCAGGTCGGCGAGCGGGTCACGGCCCGGCTCCATCGTGGCCGTGTCGATGACGTGCAGCAGCACGGCGGTGCGCTCGATATGTCGCAGGAACTGCAGCCCGAGCCCCTTGCCGGTGGCGGCGCCGGGGATCAGGCCCGGCACGTCGGCGATGGTGAAAGTGTGGTCGTCGGCGCGTACGACCCCGAGGTTGGGCACGAGCGTGGTGAAGGGGTAGTCGGCGATCTTCGGACGCGCCGCGGACAGCACGGAGATCAGCGACGACTTACCTGCGCTCGGGAAGCCCACGAGGCCGACGTCGGCGACGCTCTTGAGCTCCAGAACGACGTCGAGCAGCTCGCCGGGCTCCCCCAGCTCGGCGAAGCCGGGGACGCGCCGCTTGGTGTTGGCCAGCGCGGCGTTGCCACGCCCACCACGGCCGCCTTGCGCGATCACGACCGCCGTACCCCCACCGACCAGGTCCGCGATCACCTCACCGTCCGGCGTGGTGACCACCGTACCGTCGGGTACCCGAATCTCGAGGTCCTCGCCGTTGGCGCCGTCGCGGTTGGAGCCGGCGCCGCCCTTGCCGTTCTCGGCCTTCACGTGGGGCCGGAAGTGGAAGTCGAGGAGGGTGTGCACCTGCGGATCGACGACGAGTTCGACGCTGCCGCCGTGCCCACCATTGCCGCCGTCCGGGCCGCCGAGCGGCTTGAACTTCTCCCGGTGGATCGACACGCAGCCGTGCCCGCCGTCACCGGCCTGCACGTGCAGTACGACCCGGTCGACGAACGTAGCCACGGGTTATTCCTTCCTCCTCGATGTCGCATCAAACACAAAACGGACCGGCGGCGCTTTGCGCGCCCACCGGTCCGCTTAGGTACTAACTCAGCCCGCGACGGGCACGATGCTGATGGTCTTGCGGCCCCGCTTGGTGCCGAAGAGCACCGCGCCGGTGGCAAGGGCGAACAGCGTGTCATCGCCGCCACGGCCGACTAGGTCGCCCGGGTGGAACTTGGTGCCCCGCTGGCGGATCAGGATCTCGCCGGCCTTCACCTGCTGCCCACCGAAGCGCTTGACGCCCAGGCGCTGAGCCGCGGAGTCACGGCCGTTGCGCGAGCTGGACGCACCCTTTTTGTGTGCCATCTCAAACGCCTACTTTCCGGTGGTGGAGATGCCGGTCACCTTGACCTGGGTCAGCGGCTGACGGTGCCCCTGACGCTTGTGGTAACCAGTCTTGTTCTTGAACTTGTGGATCCGGATCTTCGGACCCTTGGTGTGGGCGACGACCTCACCGGTCACCGCGACATTGGCAAGCAGGGCCGTGTCGGTCATCAGGTCGTCACCGTCGACGAGGAGCACCGCGGGGAGGGTGACCGCGTCACCGGGGGTACCGGCGAGCTTCTCGACCTCGATCACGTCGCCCTCGGCGACCTTGTACTGCTTGCCGCCGGTCTTGACGATGGCGTACATCGGGGATCCACTCCTCGGCTTGCCTGGCTCGGTTCTGCTGCTGCGGTGTGCGTGCCCGGCGCATTCCGGCGCCTCACGCACGAGCGGCCCACCGCACGGAGGGCCGTCGTCCAGATTACGTCACTGCGGGCCGCCGAGGCAA
>JAOPWA010000623.1 GCA_025965915.1 Dactylosporangium sp.
CGATCGAATCGTTGAGACTCAGGTCGTCCCACCATCGCATGGTGACCAGGGCCCCGAACCTCTTGTGCGCCATCTCGTGCGCGATCACCATGGCGCGGGTGGAGCGCTCCGCCCGGGTGACGGCGGACCGGAACACGAACTCGTCGCGGAACGTCACGCACCCCGGGTTTTCCATGGCGCCGGCGTTGAACTCCGGCACGAACACCTGGTCGTACTTGCCGAACGGATAAGGGCTGGCGAACAGCTCGTGGTACCGGTCGAAGCAGCCCGCGGTCACCTCGAACAGCTCGTCGGCGTCGCGGTCGAGGTGCTCGGCCAGCGCCGCCCGGCAGTGGATCCCCAGCGGGATCCCACCGTGCTCGGTGTAACGCGAGTGCAGGGGCCCGGCGACAAGGGTCACGAAGTACGTCGCGAGCGGCGGCGTGGTCGCGAACCGCCACCGGCCCGGCTCAACCTGCTCGCCCGCCCCGTTGGCCAGCACCGTCCAGGCGGGCGGCGCGGTGACCGCCAGCGTCACCGGGGCCTTCAGGTCCGGCTGGTCGAAACAGGCGAACACCCGCTGCGCGGAGTCCAGGAACGTCTGGGCGTACAGGTAGACCTCTTCGTCGGCCGGGTCGACGAAGCGGTGCAGGCCCTCCCCGCTGTTCGAGTAGGCCATCGTCGCCCGCACTACGAGCTCGTTGTCGGCCGCGAGGCCGGTGAGTGGCAGCCGGTTGTCGTCGAGGTCTGCGATATCGAGAACCCGGCCGTTGAGCGTCACGGAGTGCAGCGCGGCCGGGCAGATCTCGACGAAGGTGTCCGCTCCCGGCCGGGCGCATCCGAACCGCACCACCGTGGTCGACTCGAACTCCGCGTCCGTGGTGGTCAGGTCCAGCTCGATCACGTACGCATCGACAGTCAGCAGTGCGGCCCGCTCGGCCGCCTCGGCTCGGGTGAGGCTAGGCATGACGTCATCCTGCCGCTCCGGGGCGCCGGGTGGGCCCCAACCCCCGTCACGCCGCGATCAAGGCTCGAATGGCATCCATCCGGGACACCCGGGGAGCCAGGGCCCGTAACTGCAGCGCCAGGTTGACGGCCGTCAGTACCGGCTCCGGGTCGGCCACCGCGACTCCCATCCGTTCACGAAGCCACGGCGCGACCTGGCTCCACCGGTAGTGAGCCACGCCGAGCCGGACATCGGCCGGCGCCGGGAACGCCCCCACCCCGGTGCGACCGACCGCCCACAGCCGGACCGCCTCCCGCGAGCGGCCCACCCGATCGGCGATCATGGCCAGCGTCACCAGATCGTCGTCGCGCACGCCGGCGGCCTGGACGCCGATGGCATCGAGGTCACGCACGGCCGACACGATGGCGTCGATCAACGCCGGGGCGTCCCGGTCAAAGCTGATCACAGCGCCCGGCCGGTCCGGCGCACGCGCGATCGTGACGTCCGGGCAGCGCCGCATCAACGCCTCCTGCGCGGACTCGTCGACGGGCTGGTCGACGACGAGGCTGAATTGCTGCTGTCTCATCGCTGCTGCTCCCCCGCGGCGCCGTCCTGGCAAAGGTGCCGGAGCGCGGAGGTGCCCAACGTAGCGGAGGCGCCCAACGTAGCGGTGATCTCGTTCATGTCGGCGAGCCAACCAGCGGCACGCGCCGCAGGGAGGGGCCATTCGCGGGGCCAGCCGAGGGGCCACTGGGGCCATTCGCGGGGCCAGCCGAGGGGCCACTGGGGCCAGCCGGGGGGCCAGCCGAGGGGCCACTGGGGCCAGCCGGGGGGCCATTCGCGGGGTCCCCGCCGGTCAGGAGCCCACGATGATCCGATCGATGTCCGGGGCGCGAGCGACCGGGTTGCTGAACTCGATGCTGTTGATGCCGCTGTCGAGCTTGATGCGCAGGGTGAGCGAGCCGATGGTCTCCCAGTCGTTCGTAGCCGGGAACCTCAGCAATACGAACCGCCCGTCATTCACGCTGACGGTCGCGTTGCGGTCTTCCGCCGATATGTAGTGGATGGCCAGCGTGTAGACGCCGCCGAAGGGGACGACGATCCGGTTGAAGCGCAGCGCGTTGGCCGGAGCTCCGCCGATGTAGCCGATCACCTGACCACCGGATGCCCCTGCCACGTCCCGGATGCGCGCTTCGCCGCTCAGTACGTTGGCCGCAGCCTCGGCCTCGTAGCTGACAGGCGCCACGGACGGTCGAACGGGTGGCTGCGCGGGGGGCGAGTTGGGGGGTGACGCGGTGGGCGGCTGAGCCGGACTGGGCGCGTCGGCGGTGGGTATCGCGGACGGGAAACCGGGTGGCCCGCTCGACTGCGGACGCGGGACCGGCGCCAGCGGCAGCGGGCTGATCCGCGCGGGCAGAGGTGGCAGCAGGCGGGACGTGCCGTCGCCCGACGGCGGCAGGACGGCGGCCGTGGCCACCAGCGCGAGCGCGACGACCCCGGCGACGATGAGGGCGATGCGGGTCCGCTCCCCGGCCTCGTGCCACGGGCGGCCACCATTCACGTGTTGACCGCGGTAGACCGGCGCGAGGAACCGGGCCAGCGTTTCCCTTCCGACCGCCATCGATCTCCTCCTTCGGCGACAGGTTCAGGCGGTGCCATCAGACCCAGCCGGGCTACCCGCCGTTTCACGTGCGAGAAGCTTGACGCCCGTAGGGACCACAACGCTTTCACAATCGACCATGAAGACCTGTGATGGCAAGGACCCTTGGAACGTTAAAATACATGAAACGAGAGGATGCGGATTATAAAAACATGGCTCTGAACTGGGAAAACGTATCCCGCCACAGAAAATCGGTAACCGAGCGCATGCGCACTATGTCGCAACGCGTTTCATAGACGTCGGCATTAGTGGTCCCAATTATTGATAACCGCGTTGAATAGCACCGAAGGCGGAGAAGCTTCGACTGGCGCGCCCTGACTGGCTGCCGTCTCTCCGCGTACCCAATGACCGCCGCATCAGCCGATTCGGCGAGAGTCCGGCGCGCCGACCCACCGTCTCGAACGCCTGGCTCTCCGGCCGCTATCGTCGGACTGCGAATGCTCGGACCCGTCCGCACGACGCGCTACTGAAGCAGTGGGCGGTTGCGGTCGGGGCCGCGCTGGCCGCCGTCGATCAGATGCACGCCAGCCTCGGCAATGGGCTGGTCCGCGTACAGCCGAGATCGGGTACGCGCAGCGCAGCCCAGAACTGTCACCGGTACGTGATGTCATCGACGACATCCGCTCGGGCTAGCTGCCAGGGTGACCCACCAACGTAAGGAGACCACTGATGACGACGCCACAGCCGGGCGCCGCCAGCTCACCGAACAGAGCCGGAGCGTCAACGGCCGGCCCGGGCGCCGCTCCCCCGAAGCCGGCCCACAGCCCGTGGCTGGTGCTCTTCGTCCTCTGCCTCGGTTTCTTCATGATCCTGCTGGACACCACGATCGTGAACATCGCGATCCCGGACATGATCGATCGACTGCACGCCTCGCTCGACCAGATCCTGTGGGTGCTCAACGCCTACATCCTGGTGTACGCGGTCCTGCTCATCACGGCCGGCCGGCTGGGTGACCTGTACGGGCCGAAGCAGCTGTTCATGGCCGGCCTGGTCATCTTCACGCTGGCCTCGGCCGCCTGCGGCTTCGCCACGAATCCGACCCAGCTCATCGCGGCCCGGGTGGCGCAGGGCCTGGGCGGCGCACTGCTGACACCGCAGACCCTGTCGGTCCTCACGGTGATCTTCCCGCCTCACAAGCGGGGCGCGGCATTCGGCGTCTGGGGCGCCGTGGCCGGCGGCGCCACGATCGCCGGGCCGACGCTGGGCGGCTTCATCGTCACGCACTGGGGCTGGCGCTGGATCTTCTTCGTCAACGTGCCGATCGGTGTGCTGACCCTCGTACTGGCCGCGATCGTGATGCCCAACCTCAAGCTCAACCGCCGCCACCGTCTCGACGTGCCCGGCACCGTGCTGGCGACCATCGGCCTGTTCCTGGTCACGTACGGCCTGATCGAGGGGCAGCCGCACGCCTGGGGCAAGGTCTGGGGCCCGATCACGATCACCGAGGTGATCGTGGCCGGCGTCGTGGTGCTCGCGCTGTTCATCGTTCAGCAGTACCGGCAGCGTGACAATGAGCCGCTCATACCGATCGCGATCTTCCGCGACCGCAACTTCTCGGTCATGAACTTCGTCGGGGCCGCGCTGGGCTTCGGCATGCTCGGCCTGTTCCTGCCGATGGTGATCTTCCTGCAGTCGGTGCTCGGCCTCAGTGCCCTGCAGGCGGGTCTGACCACGGCGCCCATGTCGGTGGTGTCGATGTTCGTCGCGCCGGTCGCCGGCCGGATGGCCGACCGCATCGGCGGCAAGTACATCCTGACGGCCGGACTGGCGCTGTTCGCCGCCGGCGTGGGGCTCTTCCTGGCCTCCGCGCACCCGGACAGCACCGGCCTGCAACTGCTCCCGGGCGTGCTGGTCTGCGGGCTGGGCATGGGCTTGACGTTCGCGCCGCTGCAGACGGTGGCGATGCGCAACATCGAGCCCCGGATGGCGGGCGCCGCGTCCGGTCTGATCAACACCACCCGCCAGTTGGGCTCGGTGATCGGCTCCGCCGCCGCCGGCGCGCTGTTGCAGAACCAGCTCGCGTCGAAGCTCAGCGAGTCGGCGAAGGCCCACGCCGCGGCGCTGCCGCCACAGTTCCGCGACCGGTTCGTGGCCGGCTTCAGCCACGCCTCGGGCGGCAGACTGGAGGTCGGCGCCGGGCAGAGCGGGGTGAACTTCGGCACCCAGGTGCCCGAGGCGGTTCGCAAGGTGATCGCGGATACGTTCCACGAGGGATACACCAACGCGATGCGGATCTCGCTGATCCTGCCGATCACGGTCCTCGCCCTGGCCGCGCTGTCCTGCCTGCTGATCAAGCGCCGCAGCCGTGGCGCCCAGCCGGGCACCCCGGCCGGCGCGGCGCCCCGCGAGGAAGCGGCAACCGCGCCCGCCTGACCTCTGCCAGGATCGACTACCGGGGCACCGGGCGGCCGAGATCGATCGGAACGGCCCGCTCCCGCAGATACCCGAACGCGGCAGGCGCCGGCCAGACCTCACCCCGATATCGGGGCGGCCGGTACTGCGGCAACTCGGTCAGCACGTCGGCCTCCATGACCACGTCCCACGGCACGAAGAACGTGGTGCCCGCCGCGACATTGAACGCCACGAAGTCGAC
>JAOPWA010000638.1 GCA_025965915.1 Dactylosporangium sp.
CGGCCGCGGCGGGCCCGCCGGCCGGTCGCGAGGTCCAACTCGACGTCGGTGTGGCCGGCCGCCGACACGACCGCGGCAACGGCCCCGGCCGACAGAGGTGCGCGGCCGAGATTGGTATGCAGGACGACGCCGGTGGCGTTGACGACGCCGCGCAGGCTCGACGACCCCGCCGGCAGGGCGGCGACCGCGGCGTCGGCGACCTTCTCGGGCGCGATCTCGCCGCGCCGGGCCCTCTCCTGCGCGGCATTCACCACGGCCTTGACCTGGTCGTGGCCAAGCGTCGCGGTGGCGGCGACGAGGCGCGGGTCGGTGAGGACGACATCGGTACGCGGTACGCGCCGGCGCGGGTCCACCGTCACCTCCGGTGAACGCTTCGTCTCCGGGGAACACTGCGTCTCCGGGGAACACTGCGGCGCAGACGGCCTTCGCACAGTCCAGACAATACAACCGCCACCTCACACCGGCCGTGTCGTCCGACGCCCGTCAGCGCGACCCATGACCGGGGCCAGGGCACCCTTGCCGGGGAGTACCTCGAAGACGAGGTGGGTCTCGGTGTGCCGGACAGCCGGGTGGATGGTGATGTGCTCCAGGATGAGGTCGCGCAGCGCCTCGGGGGATTCGACCGCGGCGTGCAGGAGGTAGTCGTCGTCGCCCGCGACGTGGAAAGCGGTCAGGACTCCCGGGATCTCGGTGAGGGTGGCGTGGAAGCTGCGCACGTGGGTGCGGTTGTGGCTGCCGAGCCGCACCTTGATCACCGCCTGCAGGGGAAGGCCGAGCGCGGCCAGGTCGAGCTGCGCGTGGATCCCGGCGATGACGCCGGCCTCGCGTAGGGCGCGAACCCGGTGGATAGAGGTCGATTCGGCGATCCCCACCCTGGTGGCCAGAGAGGCGTTGGTGATGCGACCGTCGGCGGCAAGCTCGGCCAGGATGGACAGGTCGATCGCGTCCAGCGCCGGCGCCGGGCGTCCCTGCGGATTCTTCGGTCGCAGCGCTCGCGACTCGCAGCCTTGCTCCATAATCTTCACCGTTCTGCCGGTCTGTCGAGGATTCTTCCGCTGCGATTGCCCAAATAGCCGAGTCCTTGCACGATCGTCGCATGAGCAGCCGGGTTCTTTCGTTCGACTCGTTGGCCGTCCACGCCGGTCGCGACGATCTGGCGGCCCTCGGCGTTCACGCCCCGCCATTGGACCTGTCGTCGACGAGTCCCCTTCCGGGCATCGAGGTGGGCGGGGCTTCGTACGAGTCGATGGCCACCGGCGGTCACCCGGTTGCCGATGGTGGGTTCGTCTATGCCCGCCTGTGGAACCCGACGGTAGCCCGGTTCGAGACGGCGCTCGCCCAACTGGAACGCACCGAGGAGTCGGTCGCGTTCTCCTCGGGCATGGCGGCGATGACGGCGACCGTCCTCGCGGCCAAGGCGCAGAGCGGCGGTAGTCACGTGGTGGCGATCCGCCCGCTGTACGGAGGAACCGACCACCTGCTCGCGTCCGGGCTACTCGGAGTCGAGGTCACGTACTGCACCGCCGGGGACGTTGCCACGACGGTCCGGTCGGACACGTGCCTGATCGTCGTGGAGACGCCGGCGAACCCGACGCTGGAACTGGTCGACATCGGCGCGGTGGTCGCTGCCGCCGGCGGCCGCCCGGTACTGGTGGACAACACGTTCGCCACTCCGGTCCTGCAGAACCCGGCCCTGCACGGCGCGGCTCTCGTACTGCACAGCGCGACGAAGTATCTCGGCGGCCACGGTGACGTCGTCGGCGGCGTGGTCGCCACGGACGCCACCTGGGCGGCGGCCCTGCGGCGGATCCGTGCAGTTACCGGGGCGCTGATGCATCCCCTGGCGGCGTACCTGCTGCACCGGGGTCTGACCACGCTGCCGGTCCGGGTGCGGGCCCAGCAGGCCTCGGCGGAGAAGACCGCGGCGTGGCTGGGCTCCCAACCGGCCGTGCGGCGGGTCTTCTTCCCGGCCACCCCCGAGGGGGACCCGGCCGGCCTGCTCGGACGGCAGATGCGGGGCCCGGGCGCCATGCTCGCCATTCAGCTCACCGGCGGATACGAGCATGCGGTACGGGTCACGAACAGCGTTCGCCTGTTCACCCACGCCGTCTCGCTCGGCGGGGTCGACTCCCTCATCCAGCACCCCGCGGCACTGACCCATCGCCCCGTCCCCGCCGAGGCACGCCCCGCCGCTGACATCGTCCGGCTGTCCATCGGTCTGGAAGACGTCGACGACCTGAAAGCCGATCTCGCCCAGGCGCTCGGCTGACGGCCGGTGGGGGCAGCGTGGTTCACGCCGCCCCCACTTTGCGCTGTCTGAGTCAGAACCCGCCGGTGCCGTTGGGTGAACCAACACCCGTCGGGCCGTCCCATCCGGGGCCGGCATTGCACCACCGGGTGGTGGGGCAGGTGCCGTTGCTGCCGGAGGTCACGTCGAAGAAGTTCGACGAGCCACTGTGCGTGTACGGGTAGTTGTTGTCGATGCTGGCCTCGTTGCCGGCGAGGGCGTACACGCCGGCGATGACCGGAGCGGCCACGCTGGTGCCGCCGAAGACCAGCCAGCCGGACCTGCCCTGGTAGGCCGTGCTGTCGTAGACAGCCACGCCGGTGTTCGGGTCGGCCACCGCGGACACGTCGGCGACGGCCCGGTTCGTACAGCCGGTGTTGGCGGTCGCAGCACCCGACAGCGCGGCGTTGTACGCGGAGCAGCCACTGCCCGCGCCGCTCCACGCCGTCTCGGTCCATCCACGGGTACCGCCGCCGGAGGTCAGCGTCGTGCCGCCGACCGCGGTGACGTAATGCGAGGACGCCGGGTACTGGACGCCGTAGCCGGTGTCACCGGAGCTGACCGTAATGGCGACGCCGGGGTGGTTGTAGTACGAACCGTAGCTGGAGTCCGAGGCGTCGGAGCCGCCGTAGCTGTTGCTGACGACGTTGGCACCCATCGCCGCGGCCCGGTTCACCGCCGCGCCCAGGTTGGCGAACGAGGCGCTCGACGCCTCGACCAGCAGGAGGTGGCAGTTCGGGCAGATCGCCGACGCCATGTCCAGGTCCAACGAGATCTCCTGGGCCCAGCCGCCGTTTGTGCGCGGGTACTTCGTGCCACCGTTCTGGTCGACCTTACGGAAGCAGCCGTTGGCGGTGGTGCAGGCTGGCAGGCCGTACTGACTGCGGTAGACCGACAGGTCGGCCTCGGCGGTCGGGTCGTCGTACGCGTCGACGATCGCGATCGTCTGGCTCGACGAACCGGACGAGGTCAGCTTGTACGCCGAACGCAGATCCGAAGGGCCGTACCCGGACGGGACGGCTGTCGGCGTGACATCGGTGCGCACCCAGGCGTGGCACGAGGCCGTGCCCGCGGTGGGAGCCGCGCAGACCTTGGCCGCGCGGTGAGCGGCGCCGGTGGGTGACGGTGCCGCGTTCGCGGCCTGGCTGACCGAGACGGTGACCGCTGCGATCAGCAGCGTCGCCGCGAGGACGGTCGCACGCGGGGTTGCGCGCATGGAACCTCCAGAGGAGACAGGGGGGTGGAGGGAGGTTGCCGGCTGGGAGGCGACCGGGTTGGAAGCCGCCTCCCAGCCGACACCGGCCAGTCAGTAGAGATCAGGAGGACAGGACGGCCAGGAACGCCGCGCCGTTGGGGGTGCCGACGCCGGTGACGTCGTCGTAACCGGCTCTGGTGTGGATGGTGAGTGGTGAGTCGTTGCTCAGCGAGCGCAGCGTGTAGCGGTACCCGCCACTGGCGTCGACGCCGTTGACGTAGTCGCTGCGCACCGCGCCCAGGCCCGTCGCCGGGGTCACGTCGTGGTACGCGGACGTACCGACCTTGGCGTAGATGAGCGGGTTGGCGAACCCGATCACGTGGCCGGCCCGCTGCTGGACCAGTGCCATGAAGCCGGCCATCAGCGGGGAGGAGAGGCTGGTGCCGCCGATGCGGTACTCGCTGTAGGCGACCGATCCGTCGGGGAACGTCTGGGTCTGGCCGACCAGCATGCCGGTGGTCGGGTCGCCCAGCGCCGCGATGTCGGGTACCACCCGCATCGGCGAACCGCCGTTCCTCGTCGCGACCGCGGGCGGCACGACGCCTGACTGGTAGCCGGGTTGGGCGAACAGCCGGCTGGTGCCGCCACCCGAGCCGTACAGGTAGTTGCCGGGGTAGGCCGGTGCCCAGCTGCCGCCGCTCAGCGACGAACGGCCGGTCTGCCAACCCGTCTCGAACAGGTACTGGCCGTTCGCACCCACGCCCAGGGAGGTACCGCCGACCGCGGTCACCCATGGGCTGGAGGCGGGCCAGTCAGGCGTTGCGTTCGCGGCGTTGGCCGGGTCGCCGCCGGTCTCGTCACCGGAGTCGCCGGAGGAGAAATAGACTCCGATGCCGGTGGCCGCGGCCTGCAGCATGGTGTCCAGGTACGGCTTGACGAAGCCGGGCGGGACCGCCTCGCCGGACCAGCCGTACGAATTGGTGACGATGCTGGCCAGGTGCTGGTCGACCACGTGGTTGAGCGCGGCGTCGAGGTCCTGGTAGTTGTTCGGCGCGCCGACGTAGACGATGTCGGCGCCGGGCGCGATCGAGTGGACCGCCTCGACGTCGAGGGTCTCCTCGCCGTACCAGCCCTGCGGGTCCTGTACCGGGCCCTTCTTCGGGTTGTTCGCCCCGGACACCGGCCGCTTGAACGTACCGGGCGCCACCACCTGCTGGAACTGGCCGCCGTTCATGGTCGGCAGCCCGTGCAGCCTCGAGTACTGGTTGGCATCGTCGGCGATGGTCGGCGAGGCGTACGCGTCGATGACGGCCACGCTCTGGCCGGCCCCGTCCTCGGCCGCGGCGGCGACGCCGTAGGCACTGCGCAACTGGCCCGGCACGTACCCGCACGGCGCGTACGGATAGCTGCCAGGCACGTTGGTGCCGCCGGGGGTGGTGGTGTTCGTCGTGGTCTTCTCGCCCCAGTAGGCCGAGCATGGCTTGCCGTTGACGAACGCGGGCGACGGCGGCGCGGAGTGGGTCACGAGGGCGGCCGAGTCGTCCAGCCCGACCACGGCGGTCACCGCGGTGAGCGAGGCCGGCACCGTCAAGGCGGACTCGGGTGCGTGCAGGATCAGGTCGCCATGCGCGTACTGCCCGATGGTCGTCGAGAATGCGGCCTCCGCCTGCGCCACGGTGCCTTCTGCCGCGACGTAGTGGCCGTTCTGGGGGGTGTAGTCGACGGTGAATCCCGCGCCACGCAGCCACGTCTGCACCGCCGACACGTCGGCCTGACTGGGCGCGAACCGGGCACGGAACTGCTGCGGGGTGAGGAACTTCCGGTAGTCGGCCGAGCCGGGGGTCGAGACGGCGGTGGCCAGTTGGGCCGCCGCGTCGGCGTTCTGCCAGCCGAGATAGACCCGGAAGCCGACATGGTCGGTCGCCGCCGCGTCACCACGCAGCGCCGCGGCCTTGGCCCAGGCGGGTACGCTGCCGGCCAGTTCATGCCGGGATGAGGCCTGCGCCGCGTCGCTGATGCCGACTGCGGCAACCAGACCCAGCACAACGCTCGCGGCGATGATGGGTAGAGGTTTGCGCATAAACGCTCCGATCCTTCGTGAGTACGCTCTCGGACACGCACGGTGTCTGAAAGAGCGCACGACCCGGCCGGGGCGTTACACGTCTGTCGATGAAATTTTCGACCTCACCCGTTAGTGGTCCGGGTTGTGGGTCGGGTGAGCGTGTCCCGTCGGGTTCCCGCCCCCGTTACCGCCGCTTCCGTTACCGCCGCCGGGGTGGCTTTGGCTGGTCGTGGCGGCTCCCGGGTGTGGTGTCGGCGTGGTCGAGGGCAAGGCGTGATGCTGCTGACCGCCGAGCAGTTTGGCGCAGAACTCCGGAATACTCGGCTCGTCGCCGGCCGCGGCTGCCAATGCACGCCGCATCTCGGGTGCCATGGCCTTACCGTGCGGGTTCTTCTGCGCACCGTCCCAGGCGTGGCACAGCCCCAGCGTCTTCGGGTCGCCCGGGTCAGGGGTGCGGCCGCGGGCGCTCGCCGTGGGGGTGACCCGGGGCGGACCGGAACTGGCGAACCCACGCGGGCCGGTTCCGGTGGGCCGCGCACCGGTACCCGGCGCCGGTATGCCCAGCGACGAGAACAGTTCGTGAGCCTGCTGCTGGACGCCGGCAGGCAGGCTGCCGGTCGCAGCGGCGAAGGCGGTTCCGCCGGTTACCACCACGGCCAATCCGACGGCTGTCTTCACCGCGACCCTCCTTGTCAGTGGCACCCGCACCCGGCTCCTGACCGCCGGCATGACGGTGGGAGCCGCATCCCGACGTGCCCGCGCGAACCCGGTCACCGCCGCCCGTTCACTGGCCAGCTCCTCCGGAAATGGCGGGGCCGCCGCCGCCGCGAGCAGCGTGCTCAGCCCGAGGCGCTCGGGGACCGCCGGTTCGCCGGCTACCAACCGGTCCGCCTCGGGCAGACCGATCCGGCCACGTCGACGCGTACGCATAGTGCCCCAAAGAGCGCCCCACCGCCCCGCAGCGTTACACCCCCTCCGGTCGTGCCACGTCCACCGAGGTCGTCCAGGTCCCCGACCGCTGCCTTGACGTGCCTGCACGCGCCCGCACCCCCGGGTCGGCCGCCAACCGACGCAGGCCCCGCATGGTGGCAATCCGCACCGCACCGGGCCGCTTGCCCAGCACCTGCGCCGTCTGAGCTACGTCCAACCCGGCTACCACCCGCAGCATCACCGCCTCGGCCTGGTCACGCGGCAGTGACGCGATGAGGCGAAGCGCCCAACCGGTGTCCGAGTTCTCGATCGCCTCGTACGCGACATCCCGAACCGCGGGCCCCCTGTCCTCCTGATCGGACGGTTCCCGCACATCCTCCCGGCGCCGCCCTACCCGCCGATGCTCATCGATGCCGCGATTCCGGGCGATACGAAACAGCCAGACCCGGAAGGCCAGCGGCTCACCGTCAAAACCGGGCAGATCGCGCGCGACCTGCAACCACGTCTCCGACGCCACATCCTCTGCCGCCCCGCCGACCACGACCCGCAGGTAACGCAGCAGTGCCGGTTGCAGCGTCCGCCACAGATTGGCGAACCCCGCCTCATCTCCACCGGCCGCCGCCGTCAGGGCATCAGCGAGGTCTTCATCGTTCAACGCACCGATCCCTCGAATCCCAGAAGCCCCACAACCGACCTGGACCTGACAGAGCAAGCACGTCACCGATCAGGTCGGGATCGAGTAGGCGCCGCCGGGTTTACGGCAGCGTCACGAACTGGCCGAGGAACTGCCTGGCCGAGGCGCTGTCGAGCCGGTAATCCACGTTGGTCGCCCGGCAGGCCGTGTCGCCGGTGATCGTGGTCGCCACGAGCAGGTTCGAGCCGGAACCGCCCAGGAAGTTCGGGCCACCGGAGTCCCCGTAGCAGGTGCCGCCGTCACCCGTGGCAGGGTTCTGCGACAGTCGCAGCCACGCGTCGGTGAGGCTGTTGAACGAGCCGGAGACCTGATTACGCGTGTCGGTGTAGGTGTAGGTCTTCCCGCCCGGGCCATTGCTCGGCGCTAGCGAGCCGTATCCGGCCGAGGTGAATGTCGCCGTGCGCAGGCTGCCGTCGGCCTTCAGCCGGTCGAGCAGCCCCGCAGAGGGAAGCTGGGCTGGCGTGATGTTCGGGATCGCCTTGTCGAAGACGACGACCGCGATATCGTGCGGGTCGGACTGGGCTGCGCCGTAGCTGGGATCCGGCACGTAGCGCCCGGCGTAGATCTTGTCGCCGGCCTGGTAGTGGCTGGAGAACGACACCCGCGCCGTGGTCTGGCCGGGGTCGCCGCAGTGCGCGGCGGTGACGAAGACCGTTGGCGAGATGAGCGTGCCGCTGCAGTACGCCCACGATCCGTCCGGGTATGCCTGGTCGGCGATAAGAGCCCCTACCTGCGGGTGGGTGTTCCCGTCAGGGGAGCCGTACGTGATGGCCCATGCCGGCGAGGCGGCAACCGCCACGGACGCGGCGAGCACCGTGGCGATGAGGGCGACTCGGGTTCTCATGCGTGCACGTTAATTGCCGCGGTACCCGAAGAGAAGTAGCGAGGATGGGCGGAACTGTCGGCCTGGTCCAGCCGGCCCCATCACTGAACCCGCCCCGGGCTGCCCGGGGCGGGTTCGGCTCAGGCCTCTAGGCCCTACCGGCGTCAGTTGCCGTACGTGACGACCATGGGTGGTGGCTTCAGCGCCATCACCTCCTGCGGGGTCATCAGGCGGTTTTTGGACTCGAGCTCGTAGAAGATCTTGAAGCCGCCGTACTCGAAGTTCCTGAAACGCGTCATGTCCTTGCGTACCCACTCGCCGTACTGTCGCGTCTTCTCCTGGATGTCGCCGGGCCAGCCACCCACCGAGTCGACGTGTACGACGAGGTCCACCCGCGGATCCTTGACCAGGTTGCGCTTGTCCGCGATCTCGGCCGCACCCGGACTGGTCGGGTCGGGCAGCCCGTCGCCGGTCGGTCTGAACTGGTGCACGATGACAATCTTTCGCGGGACTCGGTACCGCATCGGAAGGTCCCCCGCCGCGGCGATCAACGGGTTGAGGTCGGCGGCCACTACGTTGGAGAGGTTGACGCCGGGGACTCCATTGTGGCGAGGGAACATCCACTCTGGATCGATCGCCAGGTGCACAAAGGGCAATGCCAGGTACGGCAGGAAAGACTCGAACTCCTGTTGCGGCGATGCCCAGCCGAAACTGAGATCGAGGAACAGCAGCAGACCGTTGGCGCGGCAGAATTGGACGTACCGGTCCAAGGTGGCGTTGTCGACACGGTGACTGTAGGTCCCGGTCGGCCCGGGGTCGGAATCGGGCACGCTGACCACCAGGTCGATACCGAGCGCGACCGGATGGGCCGGGTCGAGTCGCTCGTACTCCGCGCCCTGCGCCCGCAACCGGTCGAGCACCGCGGTGTCGAGCGTGAACGCCGGCCCGGTCGCGGCGGCCCCCGGTATTCCGTAGAACGCGACCACCCGGCGACGGGGCAGTACGGCGTTCTCGTCCGGATCGAACGGTCGGGGACCGGCCAACGGTGCGGCCGCGACCGCCCGCTTCTTCGGCTTCGACGTTGACGAATTGACCGCGACGACCACCCCGGCAACAATTAGCACCGCAGATGCTGCCACCACCATGGCCACGACAAAGCGGCGTCGCCTACCTCGGCCCGGCGCTCGCGCCGGCTCATCAGCTGGAAACTCCCTGCTCATCACGCGCCGTCCTTGTCCACGGACGGGAGTGGTAAACGGGGACGCGGCGGTAACTTTCGACCAGCATCGAGACATCGAGATGCGAAGATCGCAGCGCAGCGATGTCCAGCGCGCCGATAGCACGGTCGTCGAGCTCCGCTGGTCCACTTCGGACGTAGCAGGACGACCGTCTGTCTTCTCGGCTCATATGCTGGGGGCTGCGCTGCGACCTGATTGGTCAGATGACCCGTACCTGTTCGGCCTGCAGGCCCTTTTGACCCTGTGTCACCTCGAATTCGACCCGCTGGTTCTCCTCTAACGAGCGGTAACCGTTGGCCTGGATGGCGGAGAAGTGAACGAACACGTCGCCGAGTCCGTCGTCCTGACTGATGAAACCGAAGCCCTTGTCGGGGTTGAACCACTTCACGGTGCCTAGTGCCATGCCATTCTCCCTTGTCGGCCAGGTCGCTCCGATGACACGGACCTGACTCGTGTTGGTGTAGCCGCCTTGAGATCGCTCACCCGCTAACGACAACACGCGCGCCGTGTGAGCCGCCTGCCGGCGGGAGTGGGCAGGTGACCTACCCGAGCGCCCACGCCACTAACAGGCTGTTCGCGGGTTTCTCAGCTCCGGTGCGCGCGGACCACGGTATCGATCGCGTCGCGGGTACCGGCCTCGCCGGCAACCGGGCGCCTGGCCCGTTCGGCACGGTCGACGAGCAGACCGTCGAGGTGGCCGGTGATGGCGTCCGGCGTGTACAGCAGGCTCGGGTCCTGCGGGCCGCCGACGCCGTCGGCGATATTGTTGACATCATGGCCGACCACGACAACGACTCCACCCCGCGCGAGCGCCTGCGTCGCCCTGCTGAGCACCGTGGCGATGTCGGCGGCCGGCAGGTGCAGATACGCCAGCAGAACGACGTCGAAGCCGGCCGGTGCAGGTTCGTAGTCGAGCACGTCGGCGACGACCCAGCCCACCTCGACCCCGACTGCCTCGGCCAACCGGCGACCCTTGGCGACAGCCACGCCGGAGAAGTCGACGGCGGTGACCGTCCAACCCCGGGCCGCCAGCCAAACGGCGTTGCGGCCCTCCCCCGCGGCCAAGTCGAGCGCCCGCCCGGGTGGCAGGTCGGCCAGTTCCGCCGCGACAAACCGGTTCGGCGTGGCACCCCACATCAACTCTGATGCGGCGTAACGCTCGTCCCAGGCGGCAGCGTCCATTGGTAGCCACTCTATCGGCGGCTTCCCGCCTGTGTTGGCGGCGGCCACCGCTACCGGCTGACAAGTGAGGGCGATGACGAACCGGGGAACCAACTGTTCCCCGCCGCGACGCTGGGCATTCATGGGCCGAAATGTTTGAACGGAGGCGGACGGGAATCGAACCCGCCTGACCCGGATCCCGGGTCACATCGGTTTTGAAGACCGTGGGGGGCACCAGCCACCCGAACACCTCCAAAGAGCACCTTACGTGTAAGAGTGAAGCCATGCGCTTGACGCAGTACGCGCACGGCGGTGGCTGTGCCTGCAAGATCCCACCCGGTGAGCTGGAGGCCGTCGTGGCCGGCCTGGTCGGCGACGCCCCGCCGGAGGGCCCCGGTGAGCTGATCGTCGGGCTTGACGACGGCGACGACGCCGCGGTCGTACGCATCGAGAACGGGACGGCGATCGTCGCGACGGCTGACTTCTTCACGCCCGTGGTCGACGATGCCTACGACTGGGGCCGGATCGCGGCGGCGAACGCGCTGTCCGACGTGTACGCGATGGGCGGTACCCCGGTCGTCGCGGTCAACCTGCTCGCCTGGCCTCGCGAGGTGCTGCCGCTGGAGTTGGCCGCCGAGGTGCTGCGCGGGGGCCTGGACGTGGCGCGGGAGGCGGGCTGTCACGTGGCCGGCGGGCACAGCGTCGACGACCCGGAACCCAAGTACGGCATGGCGGTCACCGGCGTCGCCGACCCCGACCGGCTCATGCGCAACGACGCCGGTCTGCCGGGCGTGCCGTTGACGCTGACCAAGC
>JAOPWA010000644.1 GCA_025965915.1 Dactylosporangium sp.
TAGAGCACCCGGGCGACCTTGCTCATGTCCTCTGCGAGTGGCGCCTCGGCCTGCGCGATTGACGCGGCGACTAGACCTTCGTAGGGGGAGATCTTCCGGTTGCTCTGGACCGTATCCGCGAACTTCAGCTCGGTGTTGACGGCGTTGAACTTGCTGACCATGGTCGACAGCACCGTCTTGGCGTCGACACCCGGATCGAAGTCGTAGGTGGCCGGAAACAGGAAGCCCTCGATCGACTTCGCCGACTGCTTGCCGTCGTTGCGCTTGAACCACCAGTCCGGCACGCCCAGCGCGATCGGGTCCTTCGCCGCGGCCTGGAAGTCTGCCACCGGGATGTTCGTCGCCTTCGAGATCAACGCGAACGCGACGGTGCTGATCGTGCCCTCCGGGATGGTCACCCGGAACGAGATCTTGTTGGTCAGGTTACCGGCGGCGTCCGTCGCAAGCAGTGCCGAGAGGGCGTCGCGGGCGCGCATGTGACGGGCCAGCTTGTAGCTGCCCGGCTGGACGTCGTTGCCGTGCGGGTTCGCCTTGGCCGCGTCGGCGTAGGCCTTGACGCTCTTGACCACCGCGGCCTGCGTGAGCGTCTGGCCGATGTCGGTGGCGGTCTCACCGGTTTTCACCTTGACGTGCACCTCACCGGTGCCGGCGCCGGCATAGTCGGGGGCGACGAAGAAGTCCTTGACCTTGCCGTAGCCGTACCACCCGCCGGCGCCGAGGGCGCCGAGCAGGACGACTGTCAGCAGCAGCGCGAGCAGGCTGCGGCCGCGCCGCTTGGGCGGGGACGAATTGGCGGCACGGTTGGCGCGGCGCACCGCGGAGCGCCGATGTCGGTGTCGCCCACGCTCGCGATCCTGTTCATCGAATGCGAGCTCGAGCTCGTCCAACATCAGGTTCGCCTCCGCTGTGAGTCGAGCCAGGTCTGCAGGATCTCCACCGCGGCCGCCTGGTCGACGACCGCCCGCTGACGTTTGCCCCGTACGCCGCGCTCGGACAGCCTACGCGCAGCGGCAACGGTGGACATCCTCTCGTCGGTGAACAGCACCGGAACTGGATAGACAGCCATCTTTAGAGTTTCGGCGTATTGCCTGATGGCAACAGCCGCCGGGCCTTCCTTGCCGGCCAGGTTGATCGGCAGGCCGACGATCACCTCGACGGCCTCGTGAACCCGAACAAGGCGTGCGATCTCCGCCAAGTCCGACGATATGTCGTTACCGTGCGTAGCGTCGCTGGGCACGGTCTTGTCGCGGGGCACGGTCTTGTCTCGGGGCACCGTCTTGTCGCGGGGCACCGTCACGAGCGGCGTCGCCAGGATTCCGTCCGGATCGCAGACCGCCACACCGATCCGTACCGAGCCGACGTCGACTCCCAGTCGCACGCCCCGGATCATCGCGCACCGACCCTTCCGCGACCTTGGACACTTGGCAGGGCCGCCGGCCCCCCAAGTGTCCAAGATCTACGGCTCAGCGTGTCAGGTGTTGGCAATCGCCTTCTCCACCGCCGCCAGCAGCGAGGGCGCGTCGCCGGCAGGCAGACCGCCACCCTGAGCCAGTTCGGGGCTACCACCACCACGTCCGGACAGCGCACCCTTGACCAGGGCCGCCGCCGACAGTCCCCGATCACGGGCGGCGGCGTTGGTCGCCACGATCAGCGACGCCTTACCACCCGATCGGGCGGTCACTGCCACGACACCGGGCCGGTCAACCGGCATCCGGCCCCGGATCTCCTGCGCCAGGGTCCGCACCTCGTTGGCACCGGCGCCCTCGGGCGCCTCGATGCCCACGTAGGCGACGCCGCCGACGTCGCGCGCCGCGTCGGCGAGGGCACCGACGTTGGCCAGTACGAGCTGGGCGCGCAGCTTCTCCAGCTCCTTCTCCGCCTCGCGCAGCTGCGCCACCGTCTGCTCGACCCGCTCGGCCACCTGCTCACCGGGCACCCGGTAGAGCTCCGCGAGCCGGCTGACCAGCACGTGCTCACGCGCCAGGTAGCTGAACGCGTCCATGCCGACCAGCGCCTCGACCCGGCGCACACCGGAGCCGATCGACGCCTCGTTCAGGATCTTGACCAGGCCCAGCTGCCCCGAGTGGTGGGCGTGGGTGCCGCCGCACAGCTCGCGGGCGTAATCGCCGACCTCGACCACGCGTACCTCGTCGCCGTACTTCTCACCGAAGAGCGCCATCGCGCCGAGCTTGCGGGCCTCCTCCAGCGACGTGATGAACGCCTTAACCTCGAGGTCGTTCATCAGTACCTCGTTGACCTGCTGCTCGACGTCGTGCAGCACGCTCGGGGACACCGCACCGGGCGTGTTGAAGTCGAAGCGCAGCCGGCCGGGGGCGTTGAGCGAACCCGCCTGGGTGGCCGACTCGCCCAGGAACTGCCGCATGGCCGTGTGCACGAGGTGGGTTGCCGTGTGGGCGCGCGAGATGGCTCGTCGCCGGGCCACGTCGATCTCGGCGTACCCGGTCTCGCCCGGCCGGATCTCGCCCTCGACGACGCGCGCACGGTGGATGATGAGGCCGGGAATCGGCTGCTGGACGTCGAACACCTCGGCGCTGCCGCCGCCCACGGTGATGATCCCCTGGTCGGGCTGCTGTCCGCCGCCCTCGGCGTAGAACGGAGTGGCGTCGAGCACCAGCTCGACCGTCTCCCCCACACCCGCGCCGGCCAACCCGTCACCGGAGCCGGACAGCACCGCGCGCAGCCGCGACTCGCGCGCGGTCTCCTCGTACCCGGTGAACTCCACCGGGCCGCCGGCATCCAGCACCGCCCGGTACGCCGACAGGTCGACGTGACCGGTCTTGCGCGCCTGCGCGTCGGCCTTGGCCCGCCGGCGCTGCTCACTCATCAGCCGCCGGAAGCCCTCCTCGTCGACCGACAGCCCCTGCTCGCCCGCGATCTCCAGGGTGAGGTCGATCGGGAAGCCGTACGTGTCGTGCAGTTGGAAAGCCTGCTCGCCCGACAGCCGGGCCCCGCCGGAACGCCTCGTCTCGGCCATCGCGGTGTCGAGGATGGTCGTGCCTGCGCGCAGCGTCGACCGGAACGCCTCCTCCTCGCTGTACGCGTAGCTGGCGATCCGTTCGAAGTCGCTCGCCACCTCCGGGTAGGACGGGGCCATGCAATCGCGCGCCACCGGCAGCAGTTCCGGCATCGCCGGCCCCTGCCAACCCAGCAGCCGCATGTTCCGGATCGCCCGGCGCATGATGCGGCGCAGCACGTAGCCGCGGCCCTCGTTGGACGGCGTGACACCGTCGGCGATGAGCATCAGCGAGGTACGCACGTGGTCGGCGATCACCCGCAGCCGCACGTCGTCGGGGTGCGACTCGCTCGCCAGTTGCCCCGATCGCGCCCCGTACCGCTTGCCGGTCAGCTCCGCGGCCCGGTTGAGGATCGGCTTGATCTCGTCGATCTCGTAGATGTTGTCGACGCCCTGCAGAATCGACGCCATCCGTTCCAGGCCCATGCCGGTGTCGATGTTCTTGGCCGGCAACTCACCCAGGATCGGGTAGTTCTCCTTGTCGGTGCCCGGACCCCGCTCGTTCTGCATGAACACGAGGTTCCAGAACTCCATGTAGCGGTCCTCGTCGACCTCGGGGCCGCCCTCGCGCCCGTACTCCGGGCCGCGGTCGAGGTAGATCTCCGAGCACGGCCCACACGGACCGGGAATGCCCATCGACCAGTAATTGTCGGCCTTTCCCCGGCGCACGATGCGCTCCTTGGGTAGGCCGATCTTGTGGTGCCAGATGTCGAACGCCTCGTCGTCGTCGAGGTAGACCGTCGCCCAGATGCGCTCGGGGTCCAGACCGAAGCCGCCGGCGTCGACCGACTTGGTGACCAGGTCCCAGGCGAGGGTGATCGCGCCTTCCTTGAAGTAGTCGCCGAAGGAGAAGTTTCCGTTCATCTGGAAAAACGTGCCGTGCCGGCTGGTCTTGCCGACCTCGTCGATGTCCGGGGTGCGGATGCACTTCTGTACGCTCGTCGCCCGCTTCCACGGCGGCGTGCGTTGACCCAGGAAGTAGGGCACGAACTGCACCATGCCCGCGTTGACGAACAGCAGGTTCGGATCGTCGATGGCGGGCAGCGGAGCGCTCGGCACGACGGCATGGCCGTTCGCCTCGAAGTGGCTCAGGAACCGCCGCTTGATCTCCGCTGTCCTCATCGGTTCTGTTTTCCTTCTTCCTCGTACTCTTCGAGCAGGGCACCAGCCGTGAACGCCTCGTGGATTTCGGCCTCCCGCTCGGCCATGCCCTCACGAACGTCATCTACAAAACTACGCACCGAATCGAGCAAACCGACAGCGGATTCCTGCACCGAGCCGGCAATACCGGTGGGCGTGAATGCCTGCATCTTCTTGTTCACCGCCCGGACCACCAGCGCCCCGACCGCGAGCCCCACGCCCAGCCACAGCAAACGTCGCATGTCAGTCCTTCCTCAGGCGCCGGAGGGGCGTGGCCGGCGCCGGCGCTTGAGCTCGCTGCGCACCTCGGCCTCTTCGTCGGCGTGGCGGCGCTTGGCGGCGGCGTTGCGGATCCCGTACCCGAAAGCGGCGACCTTGACCAGGGGATTGGCCGCGGCGGCGGTCACCACGGTCGACAGGTTGGCGACGTTGGCGGTGACGTGCTGGACGTGGTCGGTGATGTTGTCCAGGCGCGCGAGCTGCACGTTGACCCCGTCGAGTGAGGTCTGCACCTGCCCGAGGGCGGTGTTGACGTTCTCGATGGTCGCGTTGACGTTACCGAGCATGGGCCCGGTGGCGTCGGCCACATCGCGCAGTGTCCTGGTCGCCTGGTCCACGGTGTGCCGCAGTCGCAGGATCGGCACCACCAAAGCGATGACAAGCACCGCGAACGCACCGGACACGATCAGCAGCGCTATCTCCCAGCCATGCATACGCACGACTTCCTCCTTCGGCCACCCACACAATCCGCCAACTCCGCAAGACCCTACCGTCGGTATCGAAGTAGTGCTTCGCGGCTGTCCCTACCGAGATTCGTCGGCCGTCCGGGGGTCCTGTCCCTTTTCCGGTGATGAGCCCCCGCCGCCGCGCACGATCCGCCGCAGTCTGGCCAGCCGCTCAGCCACCGCCCGCTCGGCGCCGTGACTGGTCGGCCGGTAATAGTCGCGACCGACGATGCTGTCAGGCGGGTACTGCTGGGCGACCACGCCCCGGGCGTCGTCGTGCGGGTAGCCGTATCCGACGCCGTGACCGAGCCCCCGGGAACCTTGGTAGTGGCCATCGCGCAGATGCCGGGGCACCGGGCCGGCCAACCCGGCCCGCACGTCGGCCATCGCAGAGAAGATGGCCGTGGTAACCGCGTTGGACTTCGGCGCAGTCGCCAGGTGCACCACGGCCTGGGCCAGGTTGAGCTGCACCTCGGGCATGCCCACGTACTCGACGGCATGCGCGGCGGCGTTCGCCACGACCAGCGCCATCGGGTCAGCCATCCCGACATCCTCGCTCGCGAAGATCACCATGCGGCGGGCGATGAACCGGGGGTCCTCCCCCGCCACCAGCATCCGGGCCAGCCAGTGCAGCGCGGCGTCGACGTCGGAGCCGCGCATGCTCTTGATGAACGCGCTCACCACGTCGTAGTGGGCGTCGCCGGCCCGGTCGTAGCGCAGCGCCGCCACATCGACGGCCTTCTCCGCGGTCGCCAGGTCGATATCGCCCGAGCCCTGCGCCAGCGCGCCGCCCGCGGCCGCCTCGAGAGCCGTCAGCGCCTTTCTGACGTCGCCGGCCGCCAGACGTACCAGATGATCTTCGGCGTCGGTGGCGAGGGTGACCGCGTTACCGAGGCCGCGCTCGTCGGTGATCGCGCGCAGCAGCAGCGCGCGCACCGCGTCGTCGCCGAGGGGTTGCAGGGTGAGCAGCACGCATCGCGAAAGCAACGGCGAGATCACCGAGAAGTACGGGTTTTCGGTAGTGGCCGCGAGCAGCGTGACCGTCCGATCCTCCACCGCCGCGAGCAGCGAGTCCTGTTGGGTCTTTGAGAAGCGGTGTACCTCGTCGATGAACAGCACGGTCGGCGGCCCGCCCGAGCGCCGCGCCCGGCGCGCCGAGTCGATCACCGCGCGGACGTCCTTGACCCCGGCCGACAGCGCCGACATCGCGACGAACCGGCGGTCGGTAGCACCCGCGACCAGGTGCGCGATGGTGGTCTTACCGGATCCGGGCGGACCCCAGAGGATCACCGACATCGGCGAGTCGCCCTCGACCAGCCGGCGCAGCGGTGCGCCCGGCGTCAGCAGGTGATCCTGGCCGACGAGTTCGTCGAGGGTACGCGGACGCATGCGCACGGCGAGCGGGGCGTCCTCGCGTGGCGGCGTGAACATCTCGCCCACCGCCGCGTCGGTGGTGCCCCCGCGCGGTGGTGAGCCGTCGAGTTCGAAAAGTCCGTTGTC
>JAOPWA010000649.1 GCA_025965915.1 Dactylosporangium sp.
AGGCAGCCCGCCGCGGCGGCCAGGACCGTCAGCAGTCGCACTACCACCCGCTCGGGCAGCGCGGCGTCGGACCCGGTCAGCTCTCCAGGGGGCGGGTCGGTCGCCGTCCCGTTGGCACCGACACTCACGGTGTGCCTCCTTCACCTCGGGCGGTACCCGATCCTGGGTGATCCAAGCCTGGCGGGTCACCGGCGCCGGCGTGGTCGGAAGTTGCAGGCGAGGAGTTGCTGCCGTTCACCTGCCGCAACCGGATTCTGAGGTGGTCACAGGGTTGGCGTGGATGCGTCGGGAGAGGGACTCAGGTTGGAGTGTGGTTTGGATCCGGGTTTTCGCCGAGGAGGACAGAAGTGGCGCGCTCGATCATCGGTACGCCGTCGCGTCGTCGCATGTCTCGCGTCGCCGCGCTGCTCGCCGCACCAGCGGCGGTCATCGGCCTGTTGTCGGGCTGCGGTGCCGGCCAGGAGGCACAGACCGCCAGGATGGTCGCGCCGGTGGCCGGCAACGAGGCCAACTCCAAGCCCCACGGCCAGGCGGCGCTGCGTGACGTCCAGATCAGATACAACAACCCGCAGGGCTACCCGGTGGGGGCGACCGCGCCGCTGTCGCTGTACATCGCCAACAACAACCCCCTCAAGCCGCTGGTACTGCGCGGCGTGACGGCCGTCAGCAAGAAAGGCGGTGCCAAGCTCGGCAGCGTCGTACTCATGGGCGGCGCCCCTGACATCGGGGTGGGTGCCGGTGGACCATCCGTCCCCGTAACCTCGCCCAGCCTGTCCGTGGTCCCGTCGTCCGTCGCGCCGGGCCAGCGGGCGTCCGCCGCACCGTCGGTCGCCGCCACCCCGTCGGCGGCCGGTGCGCCCGCCAGCCTGACGATCCCGCCAAACGGGTACGCGCGCCTGACGGTGGAGGCACGGGCCTACCTAGCCATCACGTCGATCGCGGAGCCGCTTCAGCCCGGCTCGTCGGCGTTGGTGACGTTCACCTTCGAGGGCGAGGATCCCCTCGAGATCCCGGTTCCGTTCGGTGTTCCGCTGTCGCCGCCACCACGGGCGCCAGTGGTGCCGTCCGTGACGGCGCCGCGGTGAGCGTTTGAGCTTCCGCAGCGGGAGGCGTTGGGTATCTGGCGACGCTGTAGCGTGCTCGCGGGGTGGATGGGTGCCCCGGTGTCGGGAGCAATGCGGGGCGGCGAGCGGCGGCGAGGTCTTCGACCCAGCCGGTGGCCAGGACGATGGCTCCCGTCAGGACGCTTCCCAGGGCAAGAGTGGTGACCAGCCCGCCTGCGCTGTCGGGCTCGATTCCGGCGAGTTGGAGCAGTGCGCCGGTGGCGAACAGGGCGGGTAGGTGCCAGACGTAGATGGTGACGGCGCGGGTGTTGATCAGGTTGACCAGGCGGGTGAGTCGGGGTGCGCGGGCGAGCCAGGTCATGGTGGGGCGTAGCCGCATCAGGGCGAGCGCGAAACCGGTGCCCCACAGCAGGTCGGCGAGGGGGTCGTCGGACAGGGCGGCGACGCCGCCGTGCAGCGCGGCCCAGCCTAGTCCGGCGCAGGTGAGGGCGGCGGCGATCACGGCGCAGGCCCAGCCGGGCAGCCGGTCGAGTTGGCGGGTGTACCGGGCGAAGCCGATCATCCAGCAGGTGCCGTACGTGGCGGTCGATAGCACCACGTCGCTGACCTTGTCCCGCGGCAGGTTGACCAGCGGCGAGTAGAAGAGCACAGCAGCGGTTATCGGCGCGAGCAGGGTGGGCAACGGCCAGCGGCGATAGGCCCACCACAGAGCGGGGGAGAGTAGGACCAGCCACAGGTAGGCGCGCAGGTACCACAGGGCCAGCGCGAACGGCAGGCCCCATGAGCTGGCGGGCGGATTGGCCAGGGGTAGCACCCACCAGGCCAGGTCCGGCCAGCGCAGCGGGCTGTCCGTGTCGGACAGCCAGCCGTGGGCGAGCATCACGGGTGTGGCGACCATGGCCAGGGCCCACAACGGGGGGAGCAGGCGTCGCATCCGGGTGCGGACGGTGCCGATACTTCCGCGGCGGTCCAGCGACGCCGCCGTCAGGCATCCCGCGAGCGCGAACATGACCGACATCGACGGGAACAGCACCGTCAGCCAGCCGAACCAGAGCGCGTGATGCAGGTAGACCCGCACGATTGCCGCGGTGCGCAGGGCGTCGAGATAGCGGCTGCGGGAGCGGCCCGCTGCCGGGGGCTCGTTCGTGACGGCAACGGGAGGATTGTTCGGCGAGCGCTGGGCCGGCGTCGGCCATGCTGCCCGCTGGCGGGACAGCGTCGCCTGACTGCGACCAGAGTCAATACCGCTCACCAAGCGACACGGTCCTTTCCTGCGGTTGGGCCGCTACGCCACGACCCTCCGTAACCGGTTGGCCGCCGTTAAGCCGAGGCCGGCAACGGCGATGGGCGGTGCAGCAATGCGGCAGTGCGCCGGACCATGCGAACCACTCAGCCGGAGTCAACGGCGTGGTCGCCGTAGGCGTCGGCACCTGGGCTCAATCCGGCGAGGCTCGCCCGTGAGTCGGGGACGTGACGCCAGATGAGCATGGCGCAATTGTGCCGGGGTGCCCTCGGAGGCGGATTGGCGTTTGCTCACAACTCGCTGGGAGCCGGCCACCGCGGCTGAGCAGGCCCGCTGATGCCGGGCGGCCGATGAGCTGACATGCGTAGCCGTCTATGTCATCGGGGGAAATGCGGTGCCGACAGAACATCTAACTTGCCGTTGCCGGTCGGGGGTGCAGTCCAAACCGCGCGGAGCGTCCCGTCGCCGGCCGCTGTCGATGGCCTTGCTGATCTGCTCGTCGTCGTCGCGGCCCTCCGGACGTTCAGAGCGGCTCGCCGTCCTCGGTGAGATAGTTCCGCCACGACCGGGTCGCGTGCCAGCCGAGCAGCCGGGCGGCCTTGCCGGTGTCGATGCCGGAGGCGTCCGGTCGGTCCACCGGGCGAAGCTCGGTCTGCGTCGACGGGTACGCGGCCCGCCACGACTCGTGCAGATCCCGACCGCCGATCGTGTCGGGCGCCGCGACGTAAATCACCTCGTGGCCTGGTAGGTCGGACTCCACCGCCAGTCGGATCGCCTCGGCCAGGTCGTCCGCGTCGATGTACGCCCAGCCCGTGGCGCTCGCGGCCGAACGGTCGCGTAGCAGCGGACCGAGGTTGCGCGCGTACGACGCGGCGTTCTGCACCCAGGTGGGCCGGATCGACACGCAGCGCAGGTCGGATCGGCGTACCGCCGCGTCACACAGCTGCTCCCCGAACACCTTGCTCAGCGCGTACGGGTCCTGCGGACGTGCCGGGTGCCGTTCGTCCAGCGGAAGGTAGTCGGGCAGGAACGGGCGTTCCGCGAAGATGAACCCG
>JAOPWA010000660.1 GCA_025965915.1 Dactylosporangium sp.
GCCGCGGGTCGCCCCAGACCCGACGGGTACGGGGAGCAGACCTCGTCGATGCCGGCCGCCACGTGCAGCGTCGCGTCGGAACCATAGATGATCGAGAGCGTGCGTAGCCGGCCGAGCGCCTCGCGTACCCGGCTCTGCTCCACGCCGCACTCGGCGGTGAGCAGTAGGACGGCCTCGACCGAGGTGGTTCCCGCCTCCGGGGATCGACTCACGCGCACCGCGTCGAGTATTTCGAGGGTGAATCGGTCGAGTGTGTCGAGAGCGCGCGTGGCCGACAGCCGCGACTGGGCGCGTACGGCGAGCGCCGAGATGTCCCCGGGCACGGGCATGACGAGATCCGGACGCAGCGCGATGAGCGCCGCCAGTTCTTGGTCGGGCAGCGCGCGCAGGTGATCGGCGAGTGTGACGGCCATCGTGAATTACGCTATCCGGCCGCCGCCGGCTTGCGTCGGGCGGCGACCGTGTCGGCGCCGTATGCCCGGCCGCGCGCCCTGTGATTTCAACCTCATCGAGCTCGGATTGGTGGTCGCGACGTCACGGTGGCGGCTGGTACGGCGGATCCGATGCCGGCGGTCATGGCAGACTACGCGGGCTTGCGACGAAAGGATCGAGATGACTTCCTCGGCGGTATCTGGCTCCCAGGCTCCCCGTGCTGGACAACAGGGTGGAGGCAAGGCCGTGCCCGACGGTCACCTTCCGGTGACCGAACTGCTGTCGGACCGGCCGGCTGCGCCGTCCCCGTTCGGTGACGACCTGACGTTCCCGCTGCCGGTCAGTGACCTGGTGTACCTGCACCCGAGCGAGAACCCCTGGGCGACGGGACATTGACGAGCACGATGCCGTCTCCACTGCCCCTCACCGTCGGGTTCGACCTTGACATGACGCTGATCGACAGCCGGCCGGGGATCGCCGCGACCTACCGGGCGATGGTCGAGCGTACGGGCGTGTATATCGACGTGGACGCCGTGGTGACCCGCATCGGGCCGCCGCTGGAGCACGAGATGGCCAACTGGTTCCCGCCCGAACAGGTCGACGAGGCGGTGGCGCTCTACCGGTCGCTCTATCCGGGTGACGCCATCGAGCCGACCCTGCTGCTACCCGGCGCCGCCGAGGCGCTCGCGGCGGTGCGGGCGGCCGGCGGCCGGGTCATCGTGGTCACCGCCAAGCGGGCGGCGCTGGCTCAACTGCACCTCGACCACCTCGGCCCCCTCGGCCTGGTGGCCGACGTACTCGTCGGCGACGCCTGGGCCGACGGCAAGGCGGCGGCCCTGCGTGAGCATGGCGCGAGTGTCTATGTCGGCGACCACATCGCGGACATGGGCGCCGCCCGTTCGGCCGGCGCGATCGGCGTCGGGGTGACGACCGGGCCGTGTGACGGCACTGCGCTCACGTCGGCCGGGGCAGCCACGGTGCTGCCCGACCTGCGCGCCTTTCCGGCGTGGCTGGAGGCCGCCGGGATCCCGGTTGGTCCCTTGGGCTCAACTCGTTAGCCTTGTGTCGGATGCCCGGTCTGGCGACGGGCTGGCGGTTGTCCCTTCGAAACAGAAGTTGAGGGCGAGCGGTGCCGACGGGGCGTGTGAAGTGGTACGACACGGACAAGGGCTTCGGTTTCCTGACCCGTGACGACGGCGGCGACGTGTTCGTACACAAGGCCGCCCTGCCCACCGGAGTGGCCGACCTCAAGACGGGTCAGCGCGTCGAGTTCGGCGTCGTCGAGAGCCGCAAGGGCAACCAGGCGCTGCAGGTGAAGGTGCTGGACAGCCCGCCGTCGGTGGTGGAGCTGCGCCGGCGACCGCCCGAGGAGCTGCACGGCCTCATCGAGGACATGATCAAGGTGCTCGAGATGAAGGTGCAGCCGGACCTGCGGCGCGGCCGCTTCCCCGACAAGAAGAACGCGCGCACGATCGCGGAGGTCGTTCACGCGGTCGCCCGCGAGCTGGAGATCTGAGCTCGCGCGTTCAGCGAAGCGGCACGGCGAGCCGTGGCGTCAGACCGGCGGCGGCGGCGCGACCCAGCAGGGCGTCCACCGCGGCGTATCCTTCCTCGCCCAGATTCGCCGTGAAGTCATTGACGTACAGGGCGATGTGCTGGCTCGCCACGGCCGGTTCCAACTCCTGGGCGTGCGCCAGCACGTACTCCTGGGTCGCCTCCGGGTCAGCCCAGGCGGCGTGCACGGACGTGCGTACCCACTCCGCGGCCTCGCTCGCGTCGACGGTGTCTCTTCGGGCGAGGATCGCGCCGAGCGGAATCGGCAGGCCGGTGTCGCGCTCCCACCACTCGCCGAGGTCGACGAGCGCATGCAGGCCGTGCTTCTTGTAGGTGAACCGCGCCTCGTGTATGACCAGCCCCGCGTCGTACTTGCCGGCGGCCACGCCGGGCATGATCTCGTGGAACGGCACGATCTTGACGCGCGCCGGTTCGGCGCCGGCAGCCCATAACCGCATCAACAGGTATGCGGTCGTGCGGTCACCCGGCACGGCGACGGTGCGCCCGGCGAGGTCGGGGATGACCGCGGGGTCGCGTACGAGGACCAGCGGACCGCAGCCCCGGCCCAGTGCCCCGCCGCACGGCAGCAGCGCGTACTTGTCCAGCAGCCACGGCAGCGCCGCGTAGCTGACCTTCACCAGGTCGTATCTGCCCTTCGCCGCGGCGATGTTCGTGACGTCGACGTCCGCGTACGTCATATCCATCGCTGGCGCCCCCGGCACCAGGCCGTGTACGAGTGCGTGGAAGACGAACGTGTCATTGGGGCAGGGGGAGATCGCGAGAGAGACCGTCACACTGCCAACTTTGCCAGGCAGGCGAATGCTTCGCTCAACCGCTCCAACGCGTCGCCGATCCGCCAGGCGCCACGATCACGGGGACCGACAGGGTTCGATATCGCCCGTAGCTCGCCGAATGGCACGCCCGCCTGGGTCGCTGCCGTTGCGACGCCGAATCCCTCCATCGCTTCGGCCACCGCGTCAGGATGTCGGACGATTAAGTCGCGGGTACCGGCGAGGGTGCCCGTGACCGTCGAGACCGTCAGCACCGGCCCGGCGACCACGCCAGGTACGGCGGCCGTCACGGCGGCGACCATGCCAGGGTCGGTGGCGATGGCGGCGGTGCCGAAGCCGAGTTGATCCAGACTGAGGAACCCGTCCGGCGAGTCGGCGCCGAGGTCGGCCGCGACGCTGGTGGTAGCGATCGCCGTGCCACCCACTGGTACGCCGATGCCGCCACCGATACCGGCCGACAACACGGCGTCGAAGCGCCGCAGTGCCAGTACCCGTGCGGTTGTCGCGGCGACGGAGGCCGAACCGACGCCCCCGACCTCGACCACGACGCCACTGCCGGCGGCGTCGATCTGACCGGCGTAACCGGCGGCGAGCCCGCGCAGCACCGCTTGCCGCTCCGGCTCGACCGCCGTGACGACGAGGATCCGGCCATGCCCGAGGAAGTTCACGAATCGTCCTTGAGATCGAGGGTCGGGTCGGTTCCCGAAGGTCGGTAGAGGTGGTATCCGGCGGGCGGGTCGGGCTCAGACTGTACGAGTACGCGCGTCGAGCCGGGACCGGACGCCGGAGCAGGCCCGGGGCCGGGGCCGGCGGTCGGTGCCGGGTCCACCCGCACCGTCCGGTCCGCGCCCGGCTCGGGAGACCGTCCGGCAGCCGTCGAGCCCTGCGGGTCTTCGCTGGATCGGCCGAGATCGGTGGTTGTCGGGTCCTCCGACGACGGCGCGCCGCCCAGGCGTTCCTTGCGCAGTCGGGCCGCGGCCAGCACGGCGCGGGCCAGCGCCAGTGCGAGGAAGGCCGCGAGGACGCCCAGGCCGAGCCGGCCGCTGAACGGGATCAGCCCGAGCGCCCCGCCGGTCACCCAGGCGAACATCAGCAGCGTTTCGGAGTGGGCGAAGGCGCTGGCCCGTACCCGTTCGGGGATCCGCTCCTGGATCACCGCATCGACGGCGAGCTTGGCCAGCCCGCTTCCCACCGCGGTGACCAGGCAGAGCGCGGCGACGAGAAGCATGTTGTACATCACGACGGCGGCGACGGCCGTCAGCGTGACGGCGAGAACGGCGCCGGCCTGCAGCACCGCGGGACGGCGGATGCGCAACGTGGTGCCCACGGCGGTAGCGAGGAAGGATCCCAGCCCGAGCGCCGCCGCGACCGCCGCGATCGCCGTGGTGACGCGCGGCGACCATCCCAGCAGCGCGGTCGGCAGCTCCTGCGAGCGGATCGCGAAGACGAGGAAGAGGGTCAGGAAGCCGTAGACCCCGCGAAGCGTGGCGCTGCCGGCGAGGCTCGCGAGGACGAGACGGCCGGAGAGCACCTTGGCGCCCTTGTGTCCGGGGAATTGGAGGGCACGCGGGACGACTTCGGGTGGCTGGGAGTCGGCGCGGGGCGGCAGGCGTAGTGCGACCACCATTCCGAACACGAAAACGATCATCGATAGGCGCAGCGGCAGGGCCGGACCGAACAGCGCCGCCGCGACACCGACCGGCGCGATGACGGCGCCGGCGACCGTGCCGAAAACCGATGCCCGCGCTCCCGCCTCGGACAGGCCCAGCCCCGCCGGAAGTACGCGGGGCACCGCGGCGCTGCGGGCCACCCCGTACGCCCGCGACAGCACCAGCATGCCGAACGCGGCCGGGTAGAGCGTGTACCCGCCGATGTGTTCGGAGATCATGTACGCGAGGAAGGCGCGACCGAGCATGGTCAACGCCAGCGCGTACCGCCGGCCGTGGCGGAACCGGTCGAGCACCGGACCCACCACCGGCGCCAGTAGCGCGAACGGCAGCATCGTGACCAGCAGGTACAGTGCGACCCGACCGCGCGCCTCGCCCACCGGCACGTTGAAGAAGATCGTGCCGGCCAGCCCGATCGCGACGAGGGTGTCGCCGGCGCAGGAGGCGGCGTGCAGGTCGAGCAGACGGATCATCCCCGCCTCGCCCGCGCCGCCGCGCTGCCGGGCCACCAGCACGTTGCGAGCGACGAACCGCGTCGTGCGCACGCCCGTTCCGGCCAGGCGCCGCGTCGCGAGCGCGGCCAGGACCGCGGTGCGGCCTAGGGTACGCACTATCGACATGCCAACCATCCTGAACTATCGCGGCGACCCGTCGTCCACCCGTCGTCCACCCGTCGGGCGGCCGTCGCCCGCCCGTCGGGCGGCGTACTCCGTCGATGGCGCGAACTTTTGCTCCGTCGATGGTGTGAACGACCGCTTCTCGATGGCGTGAAGTCGAGGAACTTGAGGCAGAATAGTCGGGTGACGAGGGCAGTTAGTAGGGGTGCCGCACGCGCGGCGAAGCTGGATCAAACATGCGCCGACGCGGTCGGCGTGGCTCGCTCTGCGTTGTCGGAGGTGGACCCCGACCACGTGGGGGAGCATCTGTCGGCGATCGCCGAGGGCGAGCGGGTGGTGACCCACTTCTTCGACTGCCGCCTGCCCGGCTACCGCGGCTGGCGGTGGGCCGTGACCGTTACCAGAGTCTCCCGTAGCCGGCACGTGACCGTTTCCGAAGCGGCGCTGCTGCCTGGCCCCGATGCGCTGCTCGCGCCCAAGTGGGTGCCGTGGCAGGAGCGGCTACGCCCCGGCGATCTCGGTGTGGGCGACCTGTTGCCGACCGGTGCCGATGACGAGCGCCTCGTCCCCGGGTACGTGCAGTCCGACGACCCGGCGGTCGAAGAGGTGTCCTGGGAACTCGGCCTCGGGCGTCCGCGGGTCATGTCGTGCGAGGGCCGTGCCGACACCGCCCAGCGGTGGTACGAGGGCGACCGGGGGCCGGACGCGGCGATCTCGGTGGGCGCCCCGCGCGCGGCCCGCTGTGGCGGTTGCGGCTTCTACCTGCCACTCGCGGGTTCGATGCGGCAGTCCTTCGGGGTCTGCGCCAACATGTACGCGACGGACGACGGCCAGGTCGTCAGCGTTGACCACGGCTGCGGAGCGCACTCCGAGGTGCTTACCGAGCAGGGCGTGGGTGCGGTGGACGAACTACCGACGGTCTACGACGACAGCGAGGTCGAAGAGGTCCACTAGTCGCCCCGGTACCTGAGGAGGGCGCCCCCATTACCGTCTATTCGGTGAGAGGGGCGCCCTCCTCAGGTACCGGGGAAGATCTCGAGGTACCGGGGAAGATATCGAGGTACCGGGGAAGATCTCGGCCTACCGGCCGTGACGGCGCCGCCGGTTGGCGTCATGTTTGATCATGACGGCGAGGCCGGGAAAGCCCCACAGGAAGCCGGCCAGGCAGATCGCCAGCCAGTCGCCGTGGCCGTGTACCCGCAGCGTGTCGCGGAACGGTAGGAGAGCGAGGCCGACCACCGCCCAGATCGCGATCCCAGCGATCGCGAACGGCACCATCGGCGGATCAAGTGGCGTGAGCCGTGGCGCGGGCGCTGGCTGGGCGCCATCGGGCTGCTGCGGCTTTTCGCTGGTCGGCACGGCGTCAGGGTACGCGGTGATCCCGCCCGATGACGTGAGTGCGCTCACAAACCAATTTCTTTAGCTAAGCTTATTAGTTAAGCTAACGATTGTGACGGTAGGCATGGCGTCGAGTGAGTGGACCGCCGCCCTGCTGCGCGACGCGATTGCGCGGCTCAACCGCCGGCTGCGCCAGACCAGGCCCCTCGGGGAGCTGACCCAGAGCCAGCTCTCCGCGCTCACCAGCCTCGACCTGGCCGGTGCGCTCACTCCCCGTGAGCTCGCCGACGCCGAACGGGTACAGCCGCCGACCATGACCAGGATCGTCAGCAAGCTGGAGGAGCGGGGGCTGGTCCAGCGGATCCCGCACCCCACCGACGGGCGGCAGGTGATCCTCTCGACAACGGAGTCGGGCAGGTCGGTGCTCGCCGTCAACAGGCGGGCCCGTGACGCCTGGCTGGGCAGTCAGATCGCGGTGTTCGGTGCGGAGGAGCGGGAGACGCTCCGGCGGGCGGCGGAGATCGTCGACCGGATAAGTAGGGCCTGACCGGAGGAGCTAGCCGGCCGGGCCGCGAGACAAAGCGGAGGAGGCGCACACCAGAGTGCGTTTACGGCTGAGCAACACCTTTCGATCGTTACGGGTCAGGAACTACCGGCTCTTCG
>JAOPWA010000002.1 GCA_025965915.1 Dactylosporangium sp.
GGCGCGGCGATCAGCGTTGCCGCTGCGACTCATCGAGCGTTCCAGCAGCGCCGCGACCGAGTCGACATGCTGAAGCACCCGCGGCGGCCGGAACAGGGCGAACACCACATCGCGGGCGATGTCGTACAGCGCCTCCCCGGCACCCGGGTCGCCGGCCCAGGACGCGCTGGATCCGTCGGCGAGCCGCAGCACACCACGCTCCTCCAGCCAACCGACCGCATCGACGAGCGCCCGCCGGTCCGGCCCAGCGTCCGGGTCGAAGCCAAGGCCGGTGATCCGGTTCGCGTCGCCGGCGACGGCGTCGGCCAGCTCACTCAACGTGATCTGGATGCCGGCCCGGCCCAGCACCGCCAAGGCCAGCGACAGGTACGCGTACCGCTGCCGATCGAACGGCCGGCCGGTGCGGGTGACGGCCGGCCGGTCGGGGTCGAGAGCGTCGGCCGTGCGGACCAGCCGGGCGGTTGCGCCGTGCAGCTCCAGCCGGTACCCGAACGCGTCGGCCAGGTCACGGCGCAGCTCAGCAGAGAACCGCCGGACCCGCGGCAGCGCCCGCTCATCGGGCCAGGACGCGGTGATCAGCGGATGCCGCAGCAGCAGACGCACCGCCCGCTGGTAGTCGGCGAGCTCCAGGTCGGAGACCTCCGCGGCGAACCTCATGCCGGCCCCTCCCCCGCTTCCCCTGCCCGGTTCACGCCGCCACCCTCGTGTGCGCGGCGGCCGTGACGGTGAGCGCGTGTCCGTCGAGATGCAGCCGGCCCGCCTTGGTGGACACTGTCGTGAACCGGCCCGGCGTCGGTGTCAACGTCAGGCGCACGCCGAAGGCGGCAGCGGCGAGCGGAACATCGGCGCGACCGGACGTGCGTGCGGCCAACGCGACGTCGAGCAACCGCCGCAGCACCGCCGCCTGTTCGTCGTCGAGAGCGACGTCGTCACCGGCATCGGTCGCGGCGAGGGCCGCAGCCGCCTCGACGTGCCGGCGCTCGTCGGCGAGCTGGCGGTCGCGCAGGTGCCGCCGCGCCACGTCGGACCGCTCGACGCGGGCCGGCCGCCCGTTGCCCTGGCCCGGCGCCCGGCCGGACTGCACCAGGGTGCGCGAAAGCTCGACGGCCGGGGCGTCCCACCAGGACAGTCGGGTCGCGATCGCCTCCGGGTCGTCGTGTGCGACCCCGACGTGTCGCGGCCCGCCGAGTGAGAACACCGCGTCGAAGAGGGCGTGTGCAGCCTCCTCCGACCCGGCGTCGGTGAACCAGACGGCCAGATGCCGCAGCTGCGACTCCCGGCTCACGCCACCGCGGCGGGCCTCGGTCACCCGGCGTAGCAGGGCGAGGACGTCGCCGATCGCCGCCATGGTGGCCCCGGCCAGCCGGTCGGCTTCGCTCGGCACGTCCGCGCCCGGCGGCGCCAGCCACGACCGCAGCCCCGCCCACCGGCGCCGCCAGTCCTCCAACCGCTCCACCGGAGTGGCGAACAGTCGCTCGTCGGCCTCGGCCGCCGCCTCGACGAGGCGGTCGAGGCCGGTGGCCTCCACCTCGTACACGGCCTCACGCAGCCGAGGCGTGTACCGCTGGAGCTCGTCGTGGAAGTCCCGCAGGTGGGCGAGCAGGGCATCCTTGTGGGTCAGGAACACCTCGGGACGCACGTCGTGGGTCCGACCGAGGTCGCTGAGCATGTGGTAGAAACGCGCCGCCCGCTCCGCCACGTCGGCGAGGGCCCGATCGAGGCGGCTGAGCTTGCGGTGCACCTCCTCGGCGTCGCCGGCCGTGTTCGCGGCGGCGAGTGCCTTGAGGTCGGCGAGCAGGTCGGCGAAGACCAACCGGGACAGCGTGCTGTCGTCGAGGCCGGCCGCGAGGACGCTCTCGACGGCGCGGTGCACGCGGTACCCGGCTTCGGTGAACTGGTAGACGGAGTGGCGGTTGCGGTATTCCGCGAGAGTGGCGGCGCGGGCGCCGTCCTGCCCGCGGTCGAGCACACCCCAGTCGACCAGGGCGTCCAGAAGCCGGGGCAACTCCAGGCCTGCCGGGTCGGGGCAGTCCGGGTGTGCCGCAGCCAGGCCGGCGAGGGTCGCCACCACCTCGGAGGTGTGCAGGACGACCTGGTAACTGGCGCGGGCGGCGTCGAAGGCGCGCAGGACCCAGAGGTAGGCGAGGCGGTTCTCCGCGGTGACGTAGCCGAACAGCCGCATCCGGTCGTCGAGCCCGAAGTCGTCGAGCCCGAACGACGGCGTGCCGTGCGCCATGCGGTCCTCCTCGTTCTCGGCGGCTCCTACCGTATCGGGCGCCTCCGACATGCCGCCGTGGCGTACGCCTATTGGGGCGGGCCACAACCGACGGCATCGTATCGATCAACCGACATCCCCTCCGGCCGCCGACCCACGGCATACATACAGGCCTCGAGCTGCGCGAAGGCGATCCGCTTCGCCGGTGTCGGCCTGGCCTGGGCGGTGAGCACCGCCGGCTGTTCACGAGCGGCACCACCAAGTCGGCGGAGTCCCGGCTGCGGCAGATCGGACACCGGCCACTGCCTCCCTACCTGGGCACGCTGGTGGCGTATCCGGCGCTCAGCGCGGCACAGGGCCACCAGCGGGCCGAGGGTGTCGATGACCCGACGAGGGCCCGAGCACGAAGCCAGGACGGTTCGCACAAATTTCGGCAGCCATCCCACCGGAGCTCTTGCCGTGCCCAGCAGCAAGCGCAACCCCGGAGCAGCGGATTTTGCAGCCGCAATCTCGCCGAGAACCTCCCACCCAGCGCCTCCAGCCAAGATCCACTCGTCCGTTACTCCTCAAGTCCAGAGCGGTACCGCCAGTCCCAGCAGCGGCCGAGCCGTCCGCTCAATCCCGCAGATTAAGAGCCTGATCTTGGTCGACTCTTTCGTTCCCACCGAGCCCCACCGGTCCAACAGGTACACGTCGGTCGCCGGTCCCCTGCCGCGCCCGTCCACGTCGTCCCGGCAACGGTCGGCCTGTCTACGGCGTCCGAGCATCCCCGGAGCACCCGTCGGCGATGGTCCGGCTATTCCACATCTGGTTGTCCCTACCTCGGCCGACTTCTCGGAAGGTGATCGACATGTTAATCGCCGCAGTCGTAGCCGCTTTGGTCCTCGGCTTCCTGACCGGAATGCTGGCCTTCCGCGTCAAGTCACGCTGGTGCCCGGAGTGCGGCGCGACCACGGTCGCCCTGACCGCGGCGCGAGCACGCTGAGGGGAAACGGCTATGCCGGTACCGCCGTGGTGGCCAGCCAATCCGCACCTAGGGAGGAGTACCGCCACGGCCTCGGCACGTTGACTATGCAGAAACGGCGACCGCCAGCAGGCGTTCGAGGCAGAGCATCCTCGGAGGCGACACGCCAGCGCGTAAGGCAACGGCGAGCGCCGGTCTTGTCAGGGTGCGAGGCTAGCCTGAATTCATGTCCCCCGATCGTCGCGCTCGCCGCAGCATGACCCCTGCGCGCCGCCAGAGCATCCCGACGACGGTGCGTGTCGCACCGTCGTCGGATGACGCGCATGACGTGGTGTACTTCCGACGCCATCGCGACGACGACCCGACCGAGTCTGCTCCTGGCCGCGAGTTCCTCAGGCTGTGCCCGACGACGGTCCGCGCGAAGATGCGGGCTGTTCTCGTGGAGGTGGCCGCCGCTCCGCCGAAGCGGTTCGCCGGCGGTGGCTACTGGGAGGCGATGAAGGGCGACATGGCGGGCTGGTTCGAGGTCCGCGTGGATGGCCCAAAGCGCCACCACTACCGCTTGTTTTGCCTGCTCGACTACAAGGCTAAGGACTGTCTTCGCCCACTGCTCGTGGTCGTGACCGGACTAGACAAGCCGTTCCAGACCGTTTTGTCCGAGGCCGACTACAAGGACGTGCGGGCACTCGGCGAGGAGTACCTCGCCCGCAACCCCCGATCCCTGGCCTGAGATCCGATCTCAGACAGGGCAGGCTCCTCGCAGTCGGAGTCGCGCACCTCGGTGAGGTGCTGGGCCAGGGCGTGAGTGTCAGCAGCCGATCCGCTGAGCAGCGGCTCGGTGATGTAGGCACGCTCAGCCTCGGGCAGCGGTTCGAGGGTGAGCCGCATCCCGAGTGCAGCGGCTACCGCCGACAGCGTCTCCACCGTGTAGTTCCGACTGGATTCGCTGAACAGCCGGCGGATCACCGAGTCCTTAGCGCGGACGGCGCGGGCGATGTCGGCCTTGGTCATCCCCGCCGCCTCGCGCGCCTCATCGAGGCTGTTGACCAGGTGGTCCACCGTCTGGATGCGCATGGCTTCGAGGATGTAGTCGCGAAGGAAGTCGGGATCTTTGAGGTCTTCGGCCAGGTCATCCCAGAAGGCGCGGGGCGTGTGCTTCATGCCATCTCCTTCGGCTTCTGACTGCAGAACCGTAGCACAAATGCTACGCAGATCCTGTGATCGCATCAACATTTCGCAGTGCAATGCCCGGAGGAATGCCAGCAGGAATCCCAGGAGGAATGCCAGCGCGGATGGTGCACCAACGCCATACCGTTGCTGGTCGCACCCGGCATACAGCGGTCTCGGTGCTGCACCTGCCTAACCCGCTCGAGCAGGCGACCTACCAGGACCACGACCGCGCTCATTGCCGTGGCCGCCGGTCGACCACGGCATCCATGATCGTGGCAGCTAGTCCCACGGGCGGCGGCACGGTGCAACCGCTCCCGAGCACCCACTCACCGCCGGCAGATGCAAAACGGGCCCCGATCTGGCGAGAAACGCCAGGTCAGGGCCCGCTTCCTGTGGTGCGCCGCCAGGAACTCGAACCCCGAACCCCGCGGATGAAGAGAAGATCGCGACGGCGTGATGGGAGGTACGCGACTGCTCAGCGTGTCTGCCAATGCCCGGGAACGTCGGCCCGGATCGGGCGGCTTGGCTGTACCTCTGGCTGTGCTACCGGACGGGCAGACGCCCGTGCAGCGCGTCTCGGGGCCCGCGCGATGTAGCTGGTCGGGAATATGGTGCGTAGCCATGACTGATCGAATCTTGATTATCGGCGCGACCGGCCATCTGGGTCGAAAAGCCGCCGAACGTGCGGCGGACGCCGGCTGGTCGGTCGTCGGCACGTACTTCACCGCGGCTACCGAGACTGCTACCGAACGAGTCGACATCCGAGATTCGATCGCGGTTCGCGAGTTGTTGCAGCGCGTCCGCCCGGACGTGGTGGTACACACCGCGGCAGGACGGGATGACTGGCGTGTGATCGCCGACGGTGCCGCCCATGTGGCGGTAGCGGCAGCGGCCCTAGGCGTACGACTTGTCCATGTGTCCAGCGACGCGGTGTTCTCTGGCCGCGAGGTCGACTATGACGAGGCAGCGTTACCTGATCCGGTGACCCGGTATGGAGCGGCGAAGGCCGCGGCAGAGACGGCGGTCAGGGCGATTGCGCCAACGGCCACTATGGTACGCACCTCCCTCATTCTGGGTGATGGCCGCGGAGCTCACGAGGTCCTCACGCACGAGCTGATCTCGGGTCAGGCCGATGGGGTGTTGTTCACCGACCAGATCCGTAAACCGTGCACGTGGACGACCTGGCGGACGCCCTGCTTGAGCTTGCGACGAACGAGTACCGGGGTGTCATCAACGTGGCGGGTCCAGACGTCATC
>JAOPWA010000036.1 GCA_025965915.1 Dactylosporangium sp.
CATGACGTAAGCCGGCATGATCGCGGCCATCATCAGGGCGGCGAAGTACCCGAACTGTGCCGAGCCGCTCAGGCCGTCGCCGGCGCCCTGCGTGGTCACCACGACGCCCGGTCCGCGCTTGTACTGCAGGGCGAGCATCACGATGACGAGGACGACACCGACCAGTTCCGCGGCGACGCCGACGTTGTTGACCCGCGAGATCACCTTGACGCCGGCCACGTTGAGCGCGGTGGTGAGGGCGATGGTGCAACAGCCCAGGAAGACGGCGTTGGTCGCGTCGTCGGTGAACACCTGGAAGCCAGACCAGATCTGGGGCAGCACGATCTGCATCGCGATGGACACGGCCGCGACGCTGATGATCGAGCCGATCAGCATCGTCCAGCCGGAGAAGAACGAGCCGACCCGGCCACTGATGTGCTTCGACCAGGTGTAGACCGAGCCCGCGATCGGGAACCGGGCACCGAGTTCGGAGAAGCACAGCGCGACGCAGAACTGCCCCGCCAGTACGAACAGCCAGGCCCAGAACAGTCCTGGCCCGGCGAAGCCGTAGCCGAACCCGAACAACTGGAACATGCCGGTCAGGATCGAGATGTAGCTGAAGCCGGCGGCGAAGGAGGAGAAGCTGCCCAGGCTGCGGCTGAGCCGCTGCTGGTAGCCGTAGGTTGCGAGGTCATGGGCATCGGTCGCCCGGACGCCGTGATCGTTCATGCGTAGCCTCCTGTGACGGAGCGGGACCGGACGGCATGTCCGGTTGGGCGGAACGGATGCGGAGCCTCGGTGGTGCGGCCGGTCCGGGTGCTACTCGGTCGGGCATCGCTGGTACTAGTCCGGACGTTGTGCCTCGTCGAGCAGCCGCTCGAAATCGGGGCCCGTGAACTCCTCCACCGCGCGGTCGTACTTCTCCATCCCCCAGGACCAGAAGTCGAAGTCGATCGTGCTCACGGCGTCCTGGATCGACGCCCACAGCGTCCATCCGTACTTGGACATCAGCCCCAGCAGGCGGGCGCGAGCGAGCTTGTGTCGAAGATGCCGGCCGTAATAGCTGTCGACCAGCTCTTCCAGATGTTCCAGCGTCAGGTTCGACTCGCTCCAGATGTTGCCGAGCTCGAAGCACGCGTCGTTGTTGCCGGAGTACTCGTAGTCGATGAGCCACAGTCGCGACCCGTCGTCGAGGAAGTTGGCGGCGAGCAGGTCGTTGTTGCAGGGCACGGTGCCCTCGTCGCGTACAGCCAGGGCGTCGGCGAGCCGGTCGACCTGCGGCATGAGGTCCAGGTACCCCGTCGGCAGGCGGAAGCCGCGCGCCCGCACGATGTTCAGGTAGTCACGCTGGATGCGGAACATGTTGAAGTCGTTGCGGAACCTGGGCCCGGTGTGGAGCAGTCGGCAGGCCCGCGCCACCCGGGCGAGCTGCCCTGAGTCGCGAAGGTCTTGGGGGGCAAGGGTCTTGGCGTTGACGAACTCCACGACCAGCACGTGCAGTTCGGGTACGTAATCGAGGACGCGAGGCGCGGCGCCGGACTCGGCCGCGGCGACCGAGTTGGCGTACTCCGCGTCGCGGTTGATGGACAGTAGGTCACCGTCCGAACTTGAGTGGCGGACCACGACAGTGCGCTCAGGGGTGGTGACCTTGTAGTTGAAGTTGGTCAGGCCCCCGTCGAGCCGCTCGACGGTCCTCGACTGTCCGGCCAGGCAGGGCAACAGGTCGAGAGTCTCGTCGATGCTCAGCTCCCGCTGGGCGGCCGACGAACCGGGCGCTATCTGCGTTTGTTGCGCAAGGTGCTGTTCGGCCACGGCGAGCTCCTCGGTTTTGCCTGCCGGGAGTGGCAGCTGATCGGGCGCGGCTGCAGTTGGCGGTTGGCTCTGTTGGGCGGTTGGCTCTGTTGGACGCTCAATGTATCGACGTTTTGTCAATGAGTCTAGACTTAAACATTAGGCGAAATGTCTAGACCGAAAAGGTCTGGAGAGGCTAGCCTGCTGACATGGTGAACAGCCCGTCTGACATCGCCAGCCCGGCCCATCTCACGCCCTTGTTACGGGGCTGGGCCGCCTCACCCGGACGCGGGGTCATCTTCGACTTCAACGGGACGCTGTCCAACGACGAGCCGATCCTCCTGCGCATCTTCACCGAGTTGTTCGCCGAGCATCTGCACTGGACCCTGTCCCCGGACGACTACTACTCCAGGCTGGCGGGCCACAGTGACCGCGAGATCATCGAAATGGTGGTCGGGAACATCGGGCCCGGTGACGGTGCCCCGAAAGACGATCCGCTCGTCGACCTGCTCCTGACGCAACGCCGCCGCCGTTACCGCGAACTCGTCGAGGCTTCGTCGCCGATCACTCCCGCCGCCGCGGCTCTGGTCCGGCGACTGTCGCGGGCCGGTGTTCCGCTGGCGATCGTGACAGGTGCCCAGCGACCCGACGTCGAGTTCGTACTGGAGCGCAGCAGCATCGCCGACCTCATCCGGCTGATGGTGACCGAAGAGGACGTCACGCGGGGCAAGCCCGACCCTGAGGGCTTCCTGGCGGGCGCCGTCGGCCTCGGCCTCGACCCCCGTGACCTGTTGGTGTTCGAGGACTCGGTGGCCGGCATCCGCGCCGCGAAAGCCGCTGGGATGGCATGCGTCGCGGTCGTTGGCACGCGTGACGGCACTGCCCTCGCCACCGAGGCGGACTGCGTCGTCGCCGGCCTCAGTCCGTCCCTCATGGACGGCGTCCTGCCGGACTGACCCCGACGTGCCCCGTTCACCCATTCAGCTGACCGACACCGCGTACAACCGACACCGCGTACACCTGGCATGAATCGAGGACGAGCCGATGTCCACTGACAAGCAACTGCCCACTTCCGCGAGCGTCGTCATCATCGGCGGCGGGGTCGGCGGCGCGAGCATCGCCTACCACCTCGCCGAACTCGGGCAGCGCGACGTCGTGCTCGTCGACCGCGACGAGCTCACGAGCGGGTCGACGTTCCACTCAGCCGGTCTCGTGGGTCAGCTACGCGCGGATCCGACCCTGACCCGGATGAACATGTACTCGGTCGAGCTGTACCGCACGCTGCAGCAGACCGACTTCGCCCCCGCCTGGGTGGAGTCCGGTGGGATAAAACTCGCGTCGACCCCCGAGCGGATGGAGGAGATCCGGCGCCAGATCAGCTGGTCGCGTACGTTCGACCTCGGTCTGGAGGAGATCTCCGCCGAGCAGGCCCAGGAGCTCTTCCCGCTCATGGACACCAAGGGCATCGTGGGAGCGGCCTACCTGCCCTCCGACGGCTACATCGACCCGTCGCAGCTGTGCTACGCGCTGGCCAACCTCGCCCGCCGCAACGGCGTCAAGATTCACACGCACACTCGGGTACTCGGCATCGACGCCGAGAAGGGCCGCGTCTCGCGCGTACGCACCGACCGCGGTGACATCGAGTGCGAGACGGTCGTCAACTGCGGGGGCATGTTCGCCGCCGAGATCGGCCGCATGGTGGGGGTACGCATCCCGCTGATCCCCATGTCGCACCAGTACCTGGTGACCGAGGCTTTCCTGCCGCGGCGCGAGCGTCCGCTGCCGACCCTGCGCGATCCCGACCTTCTGGTGTACTACCGCCAGGAGGTCGACGGCCTCGTCATGGGCGGCTACGAGCGCGACGCCGAACCGTGGACGGCCGACGCCAACTCCTACGACAACATCCCCGCCGACTTCAACGGTCGCCTGCTCCCCGACAACTGGGCGCGGTTGGAGGAGATCACCGAGAACTCCCAGATCCGGGTACCGGCAATGGGTGACGTGGGGCTGCGCAAGCTGATCAACGGGCCGGAGGCGTTCACCCCCGACAACGAGTTCTGCCTCGGCGAGACAGAGGTCGACGGATTCTTCGTCGCCGCCGGCTTCTGCGCGCACGGTATCGCAGGCGCCGGCGGCATCGGCAAGGTGATGGCCGAGTGGGTGGTCGAGGGGGAGCCGAGCCTTGACGTGTGGCACATGGACATCCGCCGTTTCGGTCGGCAGTACCGCTCGCCCTCGTACACGCTCAAGCGCACGCTCGAGACCTACCAGACCTACTACGACATCAAGTACCCCAACCACGAGCGCTCGGCCGGGCGTCCGCTGCGCATGTCCCCAGCGTACCCGTGGCACGCCGCCCACGAGGCGTTCTTCGGTGAGAAGTCGGGCTGGGAGCGGGTCAACTACTACCGGTCGAACGCCGACCACGGCGACGAGTCGCTGCGCCCGCGTGGCTGGGCCGGACGGAACTGGTCGCCGGCCATCGGCGTCGAGCACGTAGCCACGCGGACCACCGCCGCGCTCTTCGACGAGACGTCGTTCGCCAAGATCGAAGTCAGTGGGCCGGACGCCGCCGATCTGCTCGAATGGGTCTGCGACAACCGGGTGGCGCGCGAAGTCGGCTCCGTCACGTACACCCAGGCGCTGAACAAGCGCGGCGGCATCGAGGCCGACTTCACCGTCACGCGTACCGCGGACGACAGCTTCCTTGTCGTCACCGGTACCGCCTTCGGTTCGCATGATCTCGCCTGGCTGCGTCGGCAGGCGCGCCGGCGGTCGGCGGACGTGCGCATCACCGACGTCACCGGCCAGTACGTCTGCTACGGACTTTGGGGCCCGCGTAGCCGGGAGATCCTCAGCAGGCTGACTCCGGCCGACCTGAGCAACGGGGCGTTCCCGTTCATGACCGCACAGGACGTCGCGGTCGGCGACGTCCCGGCGCGGGCGTTGCGCGTGACCTTCACCGGCGAGTTGGGCTGGGAGATCTATGCGCCCGGTGAGTACGGGGCGGGGCTCTGGACAGCATTGTGGGAGGCGGGACAGGACCTCGGACTGGTCGCGGCCGGTTACCGCGCCATCGACAGCCTCCGGCTCGAGAAGGGCTACCGGGTATGGAGCACGGACGTCACGCCCGAGACCAACCCGTACGAGGCCGGTCTCGGCTTCTGCGTGAAGCTGGACAAGCCCGGTGGCTTCCTCGGTGCTGACGCCCTGCGTGCGGCCAAGGAAGCCGGCGTGACCAGGCGGCTGCGATGCATCACCCTGGACGATCCCCGGTCCATCGCACTGGGCAGCGAGCCGGTCCGCGTCGGGGACAAGGTCGTGGGCCGGGTGACCTCCGGCGGATACGGCTACACCGTCGGCTCCTCGATCGCCTACGCCTACCTGCCGACGGCGGAGGCGGAGCCGGGCTCGAAGGTGTCGATCGACATCTTCGGGCAGTGGGTGGACGGCGTCGTCGCACCTGATCCGTTGTTCGACCCCCGGTCCACGCGGGTCCGCCTGGATGTGGGGGAGCAGCCGGCCAGCCGGTGACGAGGCGGACCGCCAGGTGATGCGAGGCTATGGTCATGACAACGGACCGGAACGTGCTTGGTGGCGACCTGGAACCCTGCGGGACCGACCCGGTGACCGGGTTCTACCGTGACGGGTGCTGCAGCACCAGACCGGAGGATCTCGGCAGTCATACCGTGTGCGCGGTGGTCACCGCGGAGTTCCTGGCCTATCAGCAGCGGGTCGGCAACGACCTGACCACGCCCAGACCGGAGTACCGGTTTCCCGGGCTACGCCCCGGGGACCGCTGGTGCGTGGTTGCATCGCGGTGGTTGGAGGCCTACGAGGATGGCGTCGCGGCGCCGGTGGTGCTTGCCGCGACCCATGTCCGTGCCCTGGACATCATCCCGCTCGAAGCGCTGAAACAGCAGGCGGTGGATGTGCCGGCAGACCCCAGTTCGCTCGGCTGACGCTGGTCACAGCGCTGGGTTGCTGGATCTGGTCACAGCGCTGGGTCGCCGGGTCCGGTGTAGCCAACGCGTCAGGGCGCGGTCAGACTGTCACGATGACCGCTCACTACCGCGCTCCGGGTTGGCTCACCCGCAACGTCTTCAACCGCCTGGTCGCGCTCTTGACCCGGCACGGCGTGAGTGGACCGGGCTCCAGCGACGAGCAACTCCGCGCGATCGCACCCGACCACCCCGCGTTCGAGGTCGTGCCGCTGAGCTGACCGGCGCCGCCACCACCAGCGGCACCGCCGGTGACGCAGCAGCCCTGGCCCAGGCGATCACCACCCGTACTTCGGCACAGCTACGCTCGTCGAGTGCCTGAGGTTCCCGTTCGATACCGATCGTCCGACGAGGACAGTGGCCGATGGCTCGGCTTCCCGTTCCGGCCAGGCGACATCGTGATCAGTACTCGGTCCAAGAGTGGCACGACGTGGATGCAGATGATCTGTGCCCTGCTGGTCTTCCAGACCCCGGACCTGCCGGCGCCGCTGTCGACGATGTCACCGTGGCTGGACTGGCTGATCACATCCCGCACCGAGGTGTATGCGCGGCTGTCTGCCCAGGAGCATCGCCGGTTCATCAAGACCCATACGCCTCTCGATGGAGTACCGCTGGACCGGCAGGCCACCTACATCGTGGTCGCCAGGCATCCGCTCGACATGGCGGTGTCCCTGTACCACCAGAGCGACAACCTCGATCATGAACGGATCCGCAGTCTCACCGGCCAGCCCAAGTCGAACCGGCCGCCTTCTCCACGCCAACCCCTGGATGAGTGGCTGCTGTCATGGATCGACCGGGAGGTCGACCCGCGTGAGGAACTGGACTCCCTGCCCGGGGTGATGTGGCACCTGTCCGACGCCTGGACGCGCCAACGTGGCCCAAACGTCGTGCTCGTTCACTACGACGACCTGTCTGCCGACCTGGAGAACGAGATGCGCCGCCTCGCCGCGCTGCTCGGGATCACCGTGCCCGAGCAGACCTGGCCGCAGCTCGTCGAGGCCGCCACGTTTGAACACATGCGGGCCCGAGCTGACCGGCTCGCCCCAGACCCGTCGGGCGTCTTCAAGAACCGCGAAGCCTTCTTCCGACTGGGAATGTCGGGGTCAGGTCGCAAGCTGCTCAGCAACGAAGAGCTTGGGCACTACCGCGCACGCACGGCAAAGCTGGCACCACCGGACCTGCTGGCCTGGCTCCACCGCGAGGACCTGACGACAGCTACCCATCCGTAATCACCATGGGCACCAGCAAGCGCCGGCAGAGGCGCGACGATCGCGAGGGTCGATTCAGGCAGTGAACCTCACCGAGTTTCGACGTCGATAGGCAACGAACAACACGGTACCGATACCCGCAAGCAGGAGTCCGCAGCCGGCGATGATCCCGACGTTGGTCCCGGTAATGGGGAGCGCGTCACCACCGGCAACCCCGTTCGCGGCGGCCGTCGGCGAAGGAGCGCTCGTAGTGGCCGGCGGGGCAGGAACGACCGCGGGGGTAGTCGGCGAAGGAGTGCTTGGAGAGGTCTCGGGGGAGGGAACCTGGTTTGGCTTGAAAACGATGTCGACCCAGTAGTTGTGGTTGGACCGACTGCCTGGGAAGCCAGCGCCGACGTGGTAGGCGCCGCCCGCGGCCGGTACGTGCAGAGGGCCGCTGTCGAGGCCGGTACCTGCGAAGCCGTTCAGATTCACGGAATAGAACCCGGTGGACGTGTGGTAGGACGCGACGTACGTGGTATCGGCGGTGATCGCGACCGGTGGCGTGAAGGTCACGGTCTGCCAGCCGGCGCCGGTCTCTCCGGAGAAGGTCGCGGTCGCCAGTAGCCGGCCTTCCGATGTCCACATCGAACCGGTGTGCGTGCCGGTGTTGTTCGAACCCTTGTAGAACCGCAGCGCCGTGACCACGCCGCTCACGTCTGAGCTGAACTTCAGACCGAGCTCATTGGAGGTGGAATCATCCCAGTTGGCCGTGGTCGGGGTGTCCCCGTCGGCGAAGAGGCTGAAAGTCGACGATTGGGCCCCACCCGCGACGAAAAGCGGGTCCACCCAGTAGTTGGTTGCGCTGTACGAACTCGTGGGGAAACCGCTACCGCCGTAGCGGAAGACACCGTTGTTCGTGGCCGGAGCGGTCAAGGGCCCATTGGTCAAGGGCGCGGTGAAGAAGTTCGGATCAGCGGCGTAATGGCCGTTCGGAGCGAGGTACGACGCCACGTAGGTCATACCGGCTATTACGGGAACCGGGGTGGTGAAGTTCGCCATTCGCCAGCCCGTGCCCGACGAGTCCCCGAAGGTCAACGTCGCGAGCTGCGTTCCGCTGGACGTCCACAGGCTGCCGCTGTGGGTCCCGGTGTTGCCCGGTCCCTGGTAGAACCGCAGCCCGGTCACAGTGCCGTTGACGGCGGACTTGAATCGCACGCCCACTTCTGCCGCGCTGGCGTCGTTGAAGGCGGGGACCGTCGGAACCGCGTTAGTGGCGAACAGCGTAGAAACCGGCTCATTGGCGGCAAGAGCGGGCGATGGGGTCAATGTCGTGGCCGCCACGCAGAGTACGGCTGCGGTCAGGCCGACTACGCGCAGTAGTACCGGACGCGATTTGGGCATAAGCCTCGTCCACGACGGTCGAGGCAAACCAGAAAAAAGTGCCACATTGACCCCTACGCGCCGCTTGCCGCCCACGGATTCTGCCCCTCGAATACTGTTTGTAGAAAACCTAACTACGCAAGGTTGCGCAGCGTCCGATATGCCCCTCGACCAGCAAAAAGGCACGGCGAAAGATAGCCCGGCAGGCAACTTGCCACCATGACCTATTCACACTGCTTAATCTGCTAAATTGGCTAATGCGAATTAACCGTTCGGACCTTCTGGTGAAAGACGGTGTGGACTATTAGCCCCGGTCAGCTCGGCGCCCTGGTTCGGCACGGCGGCCTGCTGGCCGTACGTTCTGTGGCGCCCCGGCGTGTTCCTGTTGACGCGGGTACGGTCCACACCGCGCCAAGCCCGCAGTCGGCCTCGGCGATGTTCGAGAACTCCTCGCAGCCGAGCCCGGGTCAGGGAGCGCCCGTGGCGATCCGTTCCAGTGCCTCGCGCCAGTGCTTGCGCATCGCTTCACGAGCGTTCGCGTCGGGGAGCTTTTCCAGGTGAGCGTGGATGGCGGTGACCGTCCCCCTGCTGCCGACCCGAGCAAGATGCGCACTAGTTATGCGGACGACGGCTCGCCGTCCACAGCAGACGCAATCTGTGTCCGCGCCGCGTCTCCGATTCCGGTACGGATGGAGATGCGGATGCGGTCGGAGCGAAAGAGGTCGCGGGCGAACTCCACGGGGAGCCCGGCCGCGGTGAAGGCGATCCGCTCGATCAGCATGAGCGGCGCTCCGGGTTCGATGCCGAGCATCCCGGCCTCCTCCGCCGTCGCGATGACCGGCTCGAGAGACTCGTTGGCCGTGTACGGAGTCTGGCCGTACCGGCGGGTGAGAACGTCGTAAATGGAGCCGGACAGACGGTGTGACAGCAGGTCCGGGAAGGTGTCGGCGGGGAAGTAGGACCGCTCCAGCGCCAGTGGTTCGCCGTCACCGGAGCGCACCCGGACCACCTCGTGAACCGGGGCCCCCGGCTCCAGACCGAGTGCCTTCGCGGCCGCGCGGATCGCGGGTTGGGTCGACGCGCTGATGCGCCGTGCTCCGGCGCGCAGCTGTGCTCTGCGCATCTGTTCGGTGAAACCGGCCAGGCCGGTCAGGTCGCATTCGATCTTAGGCTGGGCGATGAACGTGCCACCCGTTCTGCCGGGCTTTCGCTTCAGTACGCCCCGACCGGCCAGGCTCGCGAGGGCCTGTCGCAACGTCATCCGGCTCACGCCGAGGGCCGTCGCCAGTTGCTGCTCCCGCGGCAACTTGTCGCCTGGTACGAGGTCACCCTTGCTGATGGCCTTCATCAACCACTGTTCGATCTGCACGTGAGCCGGCAGATCGGAATCCCTGCTCAGGTCCGGCGTACTCGCCAGGACGCTATCCGCCATCGTGAGTTCCCTCCCCAGCGGCCAACAGTATCGGGAGGTCCATGTGAGCCGACCTAAGGGCTCGTACTCGTCGCGTCAGCCAGGCCGTCAGCGCCGGCCATGCCGTCAGCGCCGGCCATGCCGTCAGCGCTGGTCTGGGCGGCATGGTTGACGCTGCCGCCCTGTGCGGCGGAGCCGATACCCGCGTAGTACTCCTCGTACACCCGCTGCGCGGCGGCGCGGGCCCCCGCCCACGACCAACCGCCGTCCATGAACCGCGCGGGACTCAGCGATCGCGCGTACGGCGACGGGTGTGGGCCGAGGCTGTCGAGGACGTGCTCGGCGATGCCGGCGGACCCGGAGACGCCGTGCGCGTTGCATCCGGCCGCCATGACGAAGCCCCGGAGGCCGGGCACGGGGCCGATGATGAACCGCCCATCGGGCGTGAACGTGGGCCAGCCGCGGAAGGTCTGCCGGATGCCGGTGTCCGTGGCGTCGGGGATCACCGTTTCCAGTCCCTCGGCGAAGCCCGCCAGCACGTCCCAGTCCGGTACCGGGTTTGTCGCAACCGCGTCGCTCGACTCGCGCGGATCGAGGCTGACCGCGCCCGCCTCCCAGCCGCCGCAGAGAATGCCGGACACCTCGGCTCGCGCGTAGATACGTTCGTCGGGGATGCGCAGGACGGGAAGGTCGGCGTGCCAGCCGGGCGCGGACTCGGTGACGTAGTACTCGTGCCGGACCGGAACGATCGGCAGGTCCACCCCGACCATGCGGGCGACCTGCCAGGCCCACGGCCCGGCCGCGTTGATGACCAGGCCGGTTGTGATGCTGCCACGGTCGGTCTCGAGGCCGATGACGGCCCCGTTTTCCGTCCGCACGTCCAGCACCCGGGTGTTCGTGACGACGTTCGCACCCAGTTCGCGGGCGGCGCCGGCATAGGCCGTAGCGAGGCTGTTGGGCTGCAGGTAACCGTCGGTGGGGCACCACAGCGCGGACCGGACGTGCGCCGGGTCGATGGGCGGGAACAGTTCCTTGAGCCGGGCGGGGCGTAGAAACTCAACCTCGAGCCCGACGGACCGGGCCACCTTGGCCATGAGCTCGAACTCTTCGGCCCGCTCATCGGTGGACGCGATCCGGATGCTGCCGGTCTGCCTCCAGTCGACGGGCCAGCCGGTCTCCTGCTCGAATCGGGAGAACAGCTTGACCGAGGCCATCGCGAGCAGGGTCCGCTCGGTGCTGGCGCGCACCTGTCCCACCAGGCCCGCGGCCTGACTCGAGGTGGCACCCGCGAGCTCTCGCGCCTCGATCAGTTGGACGCTCCGGTGCCCTGCCCTGGTGAGCATGTACGTGACGGCGCAGCCGATCGCGCCGCCCCCGATCACCGTGATGTCGGCGTCCCGCAGTTCCGCCATGTCGCCTCCCTCATCGCGGCGCTACCACCCCGGTCGGTGCGACAACGCCGCGTTGTGGACCACCGCAATGCTAGACCGGATGACTCACATAGGTCTAGACCGAATGGGTCACCGTGGGAGGTGGGCCTCCGTCGCCGCTACCGCTACCCCGTCAGGCTCTGGACCAGCGCCTCGAGTTCCCGCATGAGGTGGTCGGTACGCTCGGCGCCGTAGGCCGCCTCGATCGCGGTGTGGTGTTCAGCCGTCCGGCGGTCCAGCCGGGCGACCAGATCGCGACCGAGGTCGGACAGGTAGACCGCCACCCGACGACGGTCGGCGATGTCCTGGCGGCGGTAGACCAGTGCGTTGTCGACCAGTCGGTCGACCGCCTTCGTCACGGTGGGATGCGGCATCAGGACCGCTTCGGCGAGATCGGTCATCGAGTGCCCGTGGCCGTCGGAGAGCGCCCGCAGGATCCGCGCCTGTTCCACGCTGACCTGCTCGGCTGCCAGTGACTCGGCCAGGCCGCGGTTGACCTCACGTTCGGCCTCGCTGAGCAGGTACGCCAGATGCGTGCGCAGTTTCGGCTCAGCCACCTTCGGCTCAGCCACCTTCGGCTCAGCCAACGTCGTCTCAGCCAACGTCGTCTCGGCCAACCCTGACCGCCCCCCTTTTCCTCGCGCCTGCAAGCGAAGATACTCGGCGCCGTGACCGACGACGTCGCGCTCATCACCGACCTGCTGGAAGCCCGGCTGTTGGCCCCGGAGCCGCACCGGGTGGCGCGGGTCGGTGTCGTCGTGCCAACCTCCGGCACCCTCGGGATGTTGGCTCCCTGCGCGCTGAACTGCGCGTCGCTGGCGGCGGCGGAGCTCAACGCGGCCGGCGGAATCCTCGGCCGCCCGGTCGAGTTGGTCGTCATCGACGGCGGCAGAACGCCGGCGAAGGTGGCCGCGGACGTATCCGGGTTGGTGCGGGACGGCGCGATCGCGGCAGTGGTCGGCACTCACGCCAGCGACGTACGGGTGGCGACCGCCCGGGCCATCGGTGCCGCCGCGCCCTACGTCTACACCCCGCCCTACGAGGGCGGCGAGCGGAGCCGGGGCATGTTCCTTCTCGGCGAGACACCCGGCCGGCAACTGCGTCCGGTCGTCGACTGGCTGGTCGGGCGGCGTCGGGCCCGGCGCTGGTTCCTGCTGGGCAACGACTATGTCTGGCCCCGGCGCTCGCATGCGGCGGCCCGCCGCTACCTGGACCAGGCCGGCGCGGAGGTGATCACCGAGCGGTACGTACCACGTGGGATCGTCGACCCGTACCCACTGGTGGAGGCGGTGGGCGCCGCCCGCGTCGACGCTGTGCTGCTCACCCTCGTGGGCAGTGACCTGGTGACGTTCAATCGGGCGTTCGCCGCGAGCCGGTGGGGTAGCAGGGTACTGCGGCTGTGCGGGGCGCTGGAGGAGAACGGTCTGGTCGGCGCCGGCGGAGACGACAGCGGCGAACTGTACGCGGCGATGGGCTACTTCGGGGCGGTGGCGACCGAGTCGAGCCTCGCGTTCGGCGAGCGCTACACCGCCCGGTTCGGCCCGCACTCCCCGCTGCTCAACGGGTACGGGGAGGGCTGCTACGACGGCGTGCGGCTACTGGCCGCGCTGGCGCAGCGGGCCGGGACGCTCGCCACGTCGGCCCTGGACGCCGTCGCCGACGGTACGACGGTGGTCGGCGGGCGGGGCCGGTTCACGCTGCTGGACCGGCACGCCGACCAGCCAGTTTATCTGGCCCGCGCGGAAGGCCTGGACTTCAACGTGATCGCCGCATTCTGACCGGGCGCGACGCATCAACAAAGTTTGCTATGGAAAACTTTTCAAATTCAAGCTTGTTGACTATCGTCCGGCACACCTGATCCATGCCCGAGAAGGGAAGTCGCGCCGTGGCCCACCCACCCGACCAACCGGCGGCTGCCGCGCAGTTGCAGGAGTTCGGCTACCGCCAGGAGCTCAGCCGCTCGCTCAGCTTCGCCGACCTGCTCATCTACGGCCTCATTTTCATGGTGCCGATCGCGCCGTTCGGCATCTTCGGCAGTGTGTACGCCGGTTCCGGCGGCATGGTCGCGCTCGCGTACATCGTCGGCATGGTGGCGATGATGTTCACCGCCCTGTCGTACTCGCAGATGGTCCGCGCGTTCCCGATGGCCGGGTCGGTCTACAGCTACGCCGGCCGGGGCATCGCGGCACCGGTGGGCTTCCTGGCCGGCTGGGTCATCCTGCTCGACTACGTGCTGATACCCGGCTTGCTGTACCTCGTGGCCAGCGTGGCCATGCACACGTTCGTGCCTGTCATCCCGGTATGGCTGTGGCTGGCAGCCTTCGTTGTCCTCAACACGGTGGTCAACTACCTCGGCATCGAGATGACCGCCAGGATCACCCGCATCATGCTCGTCGTCGAAGTGGTGATCCTCGCCGTCTTCCTCGCGGTCGGCGTCGCCGCGCTCGCCCAGGGCAAGGGCGCCGGCTTCGCGCTGAGCCCGTTCTACAACGCCGCCACCTTCAAATGGTCGGTCGTCTTCGGCGCCGTCTCGGTCGCGGTGCTGTCGTTCCTCGGCTTCGACGGCATCTCGATGCTCGCCGAGGAGAGCCGCGAGGAGGCCCGCAAGATCGGTCGATCCATGATCGTCGCGCTGCTGCTGGCCGGCACCCTGTTCATCGTGCAGACCTGGGTGGCCGCGCTGCTGGTACCCGACCCGGGCAAGCTGCTGCACGACGGCGACCCGGCGGGGACCGCGTTCTACGACGCCGCCCGGGTGGCCGGCGGCGGCTGGCTCGCCGGCCTGGCCGCGCTCGCCACCGCGATCGCCTGGGGGTTCGCCAACTCGCTGGTCGCCCAGGCCGCCACATCCCGCCTGTTGTACGCGATGGCCCGCGACGGGCAGATGCCCCGGTTCCTGGCCAAGATCAACCCCAAGCACAAGGTACCGGCGAACGCCACCTTCCTGGTCGCGGCGGTGTCACTGGTGCTCGGCATCTGGATGGCGCTGCGCAGCGACGGGTTGACGCTGCTCACCACGCTGGTCAACTTCGGCGCGATGACCGCGTTCCTGGCCCTGCACGTCTCGGTGGTCGTGCACTACGTCATCCGGCAGGGCAGCCGGGACTGGCTGCGCCACGTCGTCGTGCCCGTCATCGGCTTCATCATCCTCGCGTACGTGGTCATCAACGCGAAGGTGGCCGCGCAGGTTCTCGGCTTCATCTGGCTCGGCATCGGCGTGATCGTCCTGATCACGATGTACGCCCGCGGCCGGCGTCCCACGCTCGCCGGCCTGACCGAGACAGCGGCCGGCGAGACAGCGGCCGGACCGCAGAACGAAACCTTGAGGAGCGTTGGTGACTGACGTATTGAGCTACCGGCCGAAACCGGACGAGCTGTCCTACACATTCGGCGGGCGGGAGCCGGTACGTCGGGTAAGCCCCGGCACCGTGCTGGAGCTCTACACCGAGGACTGCTTCGGCGGGCAGGTGCGCGGGGTCGACGACCTGCCCTCCCGGGTGTGTGACCTGTCGTCGCTCAACCCGGTGACCGGACCGTTCCACGTGGAGGGTGCCGAGCCCGGGGACACCCTGGCCGTGCACTTCGTGTCCATCGAGCCGGCCCGCGACTGGGCGATCTCCTCGACGTTCCCGCACTTCGGGGCGTTGACGGGTACGCACACCACAGCCATGCTGCACGCGCCGCTGGAGGAGCGGGTCTGGGTGTACGACGTCGACGTCGCCGCCGGTATCGTCCGCTACCATGCCCGGCGCGGCGAGTACACGGTGGAGATGCCGCTGGACCCGATGCACGGCACGGTCGGGGTCGCGCCGGGGGCGTCCGAGGTCCGCATGACCATCACGCCCGACGTGCACGGCGGCAACATGGACACCCCGGAACTGCGCGCCGGTGTAACCACGTACTTCGGCGTCAACGTGCCGGGCGCGCTGTTCGCCCTCGGTGACGGGCACTGCCGGCAGGGACACGGTGAGGTGTGCGGCACCGCCGTCGAGGCGGCGATGAACACGACCGTCATCGTCGACCTGATCAAGGGTGTCGGCACGCCGGTGCCACGCCTGGAGACCGATGCCGCGCTGATGTCGACCGGCTCGGCCCGGCCCCTCGAAGACGCGTACCGGATCAGCCAGCACGACCTGGTGACCTGGACGGCCGACCTGGTCGGCTTGGACACGCTGGACGCGTACCAACTGATCAGCCAGGCCGGCGAGGCGCCGGTCGGCAACGTGTGCGACCCGAACTACACGATGGTCGCCAAGCTGGACAAGCGGTACCTGGGTGGCGTCAGCGCGTACGAGGGCGTGCACGCGCGACTGCGCGACGCGGCGGCGGTATACCTCGCCGGTCGTTGAGGGACCGGATCCGAGGGCCGGTTCCCGACTTTCCGGGAGCCGACCTCGGACGCGCTCGACAACCCACTCACGGCTTGCGCGCGACTCCGGCCCAGTAGTACGCGGCGTTCGGGTCGGCGGGCGGACCGTCCTCGGGACGCCATGCCATGACCGGCACCACGCCCGGTTCGGTGATCTCCCAAGCACCGAAGAACCGTTCGACCTTGGCGCGGGCCCGCGGTACCAGCGTCATGTGCCCCCGGTTGGCGGCCGCGACGACGCCCGCCATGGCCTGAGGGTTGAAGTCCTGACCGGGGTGGGTGATCGCGAGGTAGCTGCCGGCGGGAAGGGCGTCCATCAGGGTGCGGGTCTTCCCCCATGGATCGTCGGCGTCGCTCAGCAGCATGAGGACCGCGACCATCATCAGACCCACCGGCCGGGTCAGGTCCAGCGTGGCTGCCAGGGCCGGGTCGGCGAGGAGCCGGTCGGGCCTACGCAGGTCGGCATGGATGTACTCGATCGTGCCCGGCTCGCCGCCGGCTATCAGCGCCCGCGAGTGAGCGAGCACGATCGGATCGTTGTCGACGTAGACCACGCGGCAACCGGGGTCGGTCTCCTTGGCGATCTCGTGCACGTTCGGGCTGGTCGGAATGCCGGTGCCGATGTCCAGGAACTGGCGGATGCCGGCCTCTCGTGCCAGATACCTGACCACCCGCTCAAGGAATTCGCGGTTCGCCTGCGCCATGCTGCGGATGGTCGGGATTGCCTCGATGAAGGCCTCGCCCATGGCCCGGTCGGCGGCGAAGTTGTGTCCGCCGCCCAGCCACCAGTCGTACATCCGCGCCGAGTGCGCCACGCTCGTGTCGATCCCGGGCGGGGCCGATTCTCGATCAGTACTCTTGGCATCGCGATTTTGGACATCCCGATTCTTGACATCACGGCTCTGCGACATGATTGCCCCCTGGCTGCGATGGGCGGGTCTCGTCGACGTCGACGCCGTCCCCCAACGGCGGCCGGGCATCGCGCCCGTCTTACGCCTTTCGACCCGGAAGGACTCTCATTCTTCCGGCGTGAGGGCATCTTTGCGCCCAGTCGTCGGAATAGGTGATGCGTCGTGTTTTATCCCAGTCCAGTGGCGGGCGCCGACGATGATGAGCCGTAGTTGCCTGCTGGCGCTGTCCCGGATCTGGCGTTCCATGGCGGGTCGCGCGGCTGGAGCGTCCAGGAGCGCCGCGGCGGTCGACATGATGTGGTCGACCATCAGGTCGGTGAGCATGCGCACGTCCTCGGCGTCCCATCGACCGAGTACCGGTGCGGCGGCGGCGTCGCCGCCGAGCAGGTCGGCCGCGAGTTCGTCGCTGAAGAGTCGAAGTTGTTCACGGATCGCCTGCCGGACCCGGCTCATGCCTCCGTAGCGTTCGCGGGCGATGAAGCGGAACTGCTCGCGGTGGGCGCGGACCTCGCGGGCCAGTACCCGCACGGAATGGCGGGCGATCTCATCGCTCTCGGTCAACCCCGAGCGGACGGCTCGGATGGCGGTGCGCAGGCCACCCAGCGACTGTTCGACCAGCGCCACTCCGAGACTCTCCATGTCGGGGAAGTGTCTATAGAACCCGGCGGGCACGATGCCCGCGGCCCGGCTGACCTCGCGCAGGCTCACGCTGCTCAGGGTCTGGTCCTCGGTGAGCGCCAACGCCGCGTCCAGCAACGCCTGTCGCGTCTGCAGTTTCCGCGCCGCCCTCGGGCCGAGAATATGGGTCACGTCACTGAGTAAACACCTGTTCGCGCGAAGCCGAGTGGTCCAGGCTGAGTTCAGTAAACACTTGTACGCCGAAAGGGGTAGTCATGGTCACCCTCGTGGGTGCGTTCCTGGTAGCCCTCCTGGTCGTTGGTACGGCCGCGTTGAGCGGCTACCCGCTGCACCTGATAGCGGCAGCTCTCGTGGTCGGTTGCACGATCCTCGCCGTCATGTGGCGCGTGCGGAGGGTCAAGGAGATCTCATGAACGTGGCCAAACGTCCGACATCCGCCCGGCTCGATGACCGCGCGGCCGCGGCGTTGCTCAGCGGCGCGGTCGGCCTGTTCCTGTTCAACGTCGTGTTCGGTCCGCTCGCGATAGTCCTGGGCGCCATCGCGGTACGTCGAGGTGGGCCGGGGCGGCTCGAGCGTGCGGCCGCCCTGCTCGGCATCGCACTCGGTATCGCCGACCTGGTCGTCCTCGTCTTCCTGGTGGCCGGCAGGGTTCACGACGGTACGTTCGACTGGCATCTCGGTCGCTGAGCAGCCCGCATCAGGGGTCGCGGTCAGCTCACCGTTCCCAGCCACGGTACGGCGGTTTCCCATACGCGTTCGAAGCTGCCCAGGTAATGATCGAACAGGCTGCCGCCGTCGAGCCTGCGGAAGTGGAACGTGGGGTTGAGGCTGGCCGGCTGACCGTAGAGATGCGGGTTGATCAGGATCTGATCGTCATAGCGGAACATCGAGGCGTAGAGCGTGGTGTCGTGCAACCGGATCTCGCAGCCGTCTTGGCCGGCCAGTTCGCAGTAGTAGGCCAGGCTGGCCCGAATCTTCGCCGCGAGCGTTCCGGCGAGCCCTTCCTCCCGGTCCCGGAACGCGACCGACCCACCTGTCGGATTGCCGATGCACAATCGGACCTGTACGCCGGCCCGCATCCGCACGGCGAGCATCGCGGTCACCCGAGGCTGTTTGCGGGCGAAGAACGTCCCGGAGCACACCAACACGTCCAGACGCTCCTGCGTCCCGGTCAGCAATCGCAGCAAGGTCTCGCCTGGCACTGACGCGCGATCAGGATAGACGGCCACCAGTTCGCCCGCGCCGACCTCTTCACGGCGACCGCTGCCGGCGGACAACACCTCGGGCCACAGATAGGTCTCGTCCACATCAAGACGGTGGGCCGTCGCCCATCTGTGCCGGCGGTATGGTACCCGGCCGAGCCTGATCCACCGCTCAACCGTCTTCGGGTCGACACCGCAGGACGCGGCCAGTTCATGCGGTCCGACACCTCGCCGGAGCATCGCGGTGCGCAGCCGCTCGTTCATGCCCTGATTGGACTCGCACGTCCTGGGATGTATCAAGTACGTGCCGGGACGCCTGGTACATGTCCCGGACGTTCACGATGCGTCCCTTGACGCGGATGCGCGGTGCGTCCCGTATTTGCTCTGCTACTCGCAGCGGCCCGGCCCGCCGCCCCTCCTACCGGCGGCCGCCGCTGGCGGTATCCGCGGAGATCCGCTGCGCGAGGTAGATCGGGACCACCGACGCCACGATGAGCACCGCGGCCACGACGTTGATGACCGGTGCCTGGTTGGGCCGGAACAGGTTGTCGAAGATCCACAGTGGCAGCGTCCGTACCCCGGCGCCAGCGGTGAACGTGGTCACGATGATCTCGTCGAACGACAGTGCGAAGGCGAGCAGGCCGCCGGCGAACAACGCCGATCGGATCAGCGGAAACGTCACGTACCGGAACGTCTGGAACGTCGACGCGCCCAGGTCGGCCGAGGCCTCCTCCAGGCCGGCGCCGGTACGCCGCAACCGCGCCAGCACGTTGTTGTAGACGACCACGACGCAGAACGTGGCGTGTCCGATCACGACGGACAACAGGCCCTTGCCGACGCCCAGCGGCGCGATGACGGTACGGAAGGCCGTGTCCAGCGCGATACCGGTGACGATGCCGGGCAGTGCGATGGGCAACACGACTACCAGCGAGAGCGCCTCCCGGCCGAAGAACCGGTACCGCTGCACCGCGAAGGCGATCATCGTGCCGAGGACCAGCGCTACCACGGTGGCGCCGAGCCCGGCCTTCACCGACGTCAACAGCGCGTCGCGGGCGCCGGCGTTGTGCCACGCCCGCATCCACCAGTCCGTCGTCCAACGCGGCGGCGGCCACGCGAACGTTCGGTCGGCGTTGAACGAGTTTGCCAGCACGATGGCCAGGGGCACGTAGATGAACGCCAGGCCCAGCGCCATGGCGCCGCGAAGCAGCCACCGGGCGGTGCGAGACAGGGTCACAGTTCCTCCAGTGCGCCGCTGCGCCGTACCGCGACCAGGTAGATCACCATGATCAGGACCGGGATCGTCGCGAGTGCCGCCGAGAACGGCAGGTTGTTCGCGGCGCCGATGTTGGCGTACACGAGGTTGCCGATCAGTTGGGTCTTGCCCCCGACGATCTGCACCGCGATGTAGTCCCCGAGCGACAGCGAGAACGTGAAGATCGAGCCGGCCACCGCGGCCGGGACGAGGGTGGGCAGCACCACCGAGCGGAACGTACGCCCGGTCCGCGCGCCCAGATCGGACGAGGCCTCCAGGAGGGAGTCGGGCAGCCGTTCGAGGCCGGCGTAGATCGGCAGCACCATGTACGGCAGCCAGAGGTACGCCAGGACGAGCACGGTCGCGGTCAGCCCGTAGCCGGGCCCGTTGCCATCACCGCCCAGTAGCCAGTCCACCGGGCCGCCGTTGGCCAGCATCACCCGCCACGCGTACGCCTTGACCAGGTAGCTGGCCCACAGCGGGGTGAGGATGGCGACGACCAGCCAGCGACGCCACCGAGGTTTGGCGACCTTGGCCATGAAGAACGCCATCGGCAGCGCGATGGCGGCGTCGATCAGGGTCACCGCGGCCGCGACACCGAGGCTGCGTAGGGTCACGGTCCGGTAGACCGCCTCGGTGACGATCGCGCGGAAATTGTCCAGAGTGGGCTGGCGTACCACCTCGCCGGTGAACGAGTTGACCGTCCAGAACGCCGAGATGAACAGCACCGCGAGCGACCCGAGGTAGGCCACGCCCAGCCAGAGCAGCGGCGCGGACAGCAGTGCCGACAGCCGCGCCGACGGGTGGCGGTGCAACCAGGCGGCCAGCCGACGGGCCGGGCCATCAGGTTCGGCCCGCCGGGCCGGGACTGCAGACCCAGCCCGGCCCGTCGGCGACAGTAAGCTCATCAGCCCTTGATTCCGGTCCAGGCCTGGGTCCAGGCGGCGTAGTCCTTGCAGGTGACGTTCGTACGCCCGTCCAGGCACTGTGCGGTCGGCGTCGTCCAGTACCAGATCTTGCCTGCGTACGCCGCGTCGGCGGCGTGGTAGGTGTCGCAGAAGCCCTTGTCGGACGTGAGTCCGCACGCCTTGGCGTTGGCCGGTGCCTCGCCGAACCACTCCGCCACCTGGGCGTTCACCTGCGGCGAGACGACCCAGTCCAGCCACTTGTACGCGCAGTTGGGGTGCTTGGCCTTGGCCGCGACCATCCAGGTGTCCGACCAGCCGGTCGCGCCCTCGGAGGGCAGGACCGCGGCGACCGGCGCCTTGTCGGCCTGCGCCAGGTTGACGATGACCTGCCAGGCGGTGCCGATCACGGTGTTGCCGGATTTGAGGGCCGAGACCGCCTTGGTGTAGTCCGACCAGTACTCGCCGACGTTCTTGTTCTGCGCCTTGAGCAGGTCGACGGCCGCGTTGAACTGCTTGTCGTCCAGCGCGTACGGGTTCTTGATCCCCAGTTCCGGCTTGTGTGCCATCAGGTACACCGCGGCGTCCGCGATGTAGATGGGCGAGTCGTACGCGGTGACGTGCTTCGCGTTGGCCTGCGCGTTGTCGAACACGGCGCTCCACGAGGTGGGAGCCGGGTTGACCTTGTCGGTGCGGTACGCCAGCAGGTTGGCGCCCCAGCCGTGCGGGATGCCGTAGGCCACGGCGTCGACCGAGTTCCAGGACTTCATCTTGAGGAAGTCCTGGACATCCTTGTAGTTGGGCACCAGGTCGGTGTTGATCGGGGCGGCCACCCCGCCGTAGACCATCCGCAGCGAGGCGTCACCGGAGGCGGAGACCACGTCGTAGTCGCCGGACTTCATGAGGGTGACCATCTCGTCGGACGTACCGGCGACCTTCGAGTTGACCTTGCAGCCGGTCTGCTTCTCGAAGTCGCTGACCCAGTTCACCTTGGGGTCGTTCGTTCCGTTCTCCACGTACCCGGCCCAGGCCACGATGTTGACCTGGCCCTCGCCGGAGCCGAGCGACGCCAGCTTGTCGATTTTCGGGGGCTTGACGCCACCGGGGCCGGCAGAGCCGCTGCCGGAGCCCGAGCCGCTGGAACACGCCGACAGGACAAGCAGCCCTGCCGCGGCGAGGCCGGTGATGATGCGCGCTCGACGCATGGGTTTCTCCTCGGGATTTGTCAGGCGGAGGATTTGTCAGGCGGAGGATTTGTCAGGCGGGCAGGCGGATCGTGTGTTCGCGCCGCCAGCGCAGGGTGACCGAGGTGTCGCGGTACGACTGCACGTCCAAGGACGAGGTCTGCAGGTTCTGCTGCAGCGCGACCACTCGGGCGCCGGCGTCGAGTTGCACCACGAACCGGGTGGTCGAGCCCGCGTAGACGGCGTCGACGATCCGCCCGGTCGCGGTGACGTCGCCGGGCTCAGGTTCGCCACCGAGCGCGATCTTCTCCGGCCGGATGGCGAAGCAGCCGTCCTCACCGAGGATGGCCGTGGCCGCGTCGCCGCGCAGCAGGTTGGAGGTCCCGACGAAATCGGCGACGAAGGCGCTGCCCGGCTGGTCGTACACCTCGGCGGGGGTGCCCACCTGCTCGATGCGCCCGGCGTTGAACACGGCGATCCGGTCGCTCATGGTCAGCGCTTCCTGCTGGTCGTGTGTTACGAAGACGAACGTGATGCCGATCTGGCGCTGGATCTGCTTGAGCTCGAGCTGCATCTCCTCGCGCAGCTTGAGATCCAGGGCGCCCAGCGGCTCGTCGAGCAGCAGCACCTTGGGTTCGTTGACGAGTGCGCGCGCCAACGCCACCCGCTGACGTTGGCCGCCGGACAGCTGGCTGGGCTTGCGGTGGGAGTACCCGGCAAGCCGGACCGTGGCCAGTGCGGCCTCGGCGCGCTCGCGCCGCTCGCGACGACCCACCTTGCGGACCTTGAGCCCGTACTCGACGTTGTCGACCACGGTCATGTGCGGAAACAGCGCGTAGTCCTGGAAGACCGTGTTGACGTCACGCTCGAACGGTGCCCGCCGGGTGACGTCGGCGCCGGCCAGCTCCACGACGCCGGAGGTCGGCAGCTCGAAGCCGGCGATCAGGCGTAGCACCGTGGTCTTACCCGAGCCGGACGGGCCGAGCATCGAGAAGAACTCCCCGTCGGCGATCTCCAGATCGACGCCGGTTACCGCGTCGACGCTGCCGAAGGACTTGCGTAGACCGGCCAACCGGATCGCGGGTGTTTTCAACGCGGGTGTATCCAATGCCGGTGTATCCAACGCCGGTGTTTTCAACATCGCCGCCTTTCGTGCGCCAACAGCGCCCGCCGCCGGAGCTGATGGGATGGCGGACGCGCCGGACATTAAGCGACGAACGGGGCGGCACTCAATGGATATATGCACAACCATTTGTATTGAGATTGGTCACGGCTACAGTCCCGTGCATGGTGCTCCCGCTCGCCGAGATCCTCGCCGCGCCCCGGCTGAACCTGGTCGCACTGACCGGCTCACCCGAGGCGCTGCGGCGGCCCGTGCGCTGGTGCGCGGTGACCGAACTGGCCGACCCCCGCCCCTGGCTACAGGGCCATGAGCTGGTGCTGACCACCGGGCTGCGCCAGCGCTCGGTCGCCGCGCAGCGCGAGTTCGTGGACCTCGTCGCGAAGCGGGGCGTCGCCGGCATCGGCTTCGGCACCGGCCTCACCCACGAACGGGTACCACGCGCGATCATCGCGACCGCGCGGGAGCATGACCTGCCGGTGCTGGAGGTGCCGTACGAGACGCCGTTTCTCGCGGTGGACCGGTTCGTCGCCGACCGGGTCGCCGCCGAGAGTCACGCCCGGCAACGTGATCTGCTGCGCATGCACGAATCCCTGGCCAGTGCCCTGCTTTCCGGCGGGGGGCTGGACGGGCTGGTGCACACGCTGGCCCAGCTCGTCGGCGCTCCGGTCGCGGTGACGGACGCGTACGGGGTGGTTCTCGCCGCCGCGCCCACCGGCTCTGCATGGTCGGAAGGGACCGGACTGGCGGCCCCGATCGAGGTCGCCGGCGCGGTGATAGCGCACCTGTGCACCCGCGCCGGGCACGAGGTGCTGCCGTACGCCGCCAGCCTGGTCGGGTTGGAACTGGCCCGCCGCCAGGCCGTCCTGGCCGCCCGCCGGGAACTCGTCGGCCAGGTGATCGAGGACATCGTGCGGGCCAGCCTCTCGGAGGGGGAGGCCGCCAGGCGCCTGTCCACGTTCGGGGTGGACGCCGCACGACCGCACACCGTCCTGCTGGCCGCCGCCAGCAGGGACGCCGACCCCGGTGGCGACCGGCTACGCGGCCTACCCGGCGGCGCGTACCCGCTGTCCGCGGCCGGTGCCGAGCCCGTGGTCACCGCGTACATGGGGGAGCACCTCGTGGTGGTGGTGGGCGAGGGCCGGCCGGTGGCCGAGGTCGCCCGCCAGACCCTCGGCTACGTGGCCCAGCTCGGGGAGAACGCACGGGTCGGCATCGGCGGGGCGTACCCCGGCGCAGCCGGCCTGCGGTGGAGCTTCTACGAGGCGCGCGAGGCCCTGAGTCGGGGCCCGGGAATCAACGCCCGCGAACCGCTGTCACTGCCCGGTCTCCTGCTCGCCAGCGAGGCGCTGCCCCTGACCGAGTTGGGTCGAGCGGTGCTGGCGCCACTGCTGGACTTCGACGAACAGGGTGGTGGCGGGGACCTGGTGGCGACGCTGCGCGCCTACCTGGAGGAGGACGCGTCGGTGGCGCGGGTGGCTGCGCGGCTGTTCGTGCACCGCAACACCGTCCGGTACCGGCTCGACCAGATCGAGCGGCTCACCGGGCGCACGCTGGCCTCCACCCAGGACCGGGTGCAGTTCTGGCTCGCGCTGCAGGCGGTGACGCTGGGGGCGCGTTGACTTTGGAGGCGCGTTGAGCTTGGAGGCGCCTTGGCCTTCAGGGCGCGTTGACGCCGGGCGTCAGGTGACGCTCACCGCCGCGGGGGTACACATCCGGTATGGCCGACAAACTGGCGACGTACCGCAGTAAGCGGTCGGCGTCGCGTACACCGGAGCCGGTGCCCGCGCCGGCGCCGGCGCCGCTGCCACGCGGCGACGACGACACGTTCGTCATCCAGGAGCACCATGCGCGGCGGCTGCACTGGGACTTCCGACTGGAGCGTGACGGGGTCCTCGTGTCGTGGGCGCTGCCCAAGGGCCTGCCACCGGACCCGAACCAGAACCACCTCGCGGTACACACCGAGGACCATCCGCTCGACTACGCGACGTTCGAGGGTGAGATCCCGAAGGGCGAGTACGGCGGTGGCCAGGTGGAGATTTGGGACCACGGCACGTACGAGTGTGAGAAGTGGACCGACCGCGAGGTGAAGGTCGTCCTTCACGGCCGGCGGGCCAGCGGCCGCTACGTGTTGATCCACACCCGCGGTGACAACTGGCTGATCCACCGGATGGAGCCGCCGTCCGCCGACGGGCCGGAACGGGAACGCGAGCCGGAACGGCAGGTGAAGGGTCAGCGGAACCCGCGGCCGGCACCGGGGTCGACGCGGGAGCCGAAGCGGGAGCCGATGCCGGAATTGATCCGGCCGATGCTGGCCACGTTGGGGGAGTTGCCGCCGCCCAGCGAGGACGACGAGTTCGGTTACGAGATGAAATGGGATGGCCTGCGGGCTGTCGTGTACGTCGCCGATGGCCGGGTCCGCGTGGTGTCACGCAACGACCGGGACGTCACGGTCGCCTACCCGGAGATATGCGACCTCGGCGGGGCGCTCGGCGACGTCCCTGCCGTACTCGACGGAGAGATCGTCGCGTGCGACCCGGCGGGGCGGATCTCCTTCATGGCGTTGCAGCCACGGATGCACGTGCGCGACCCGGCGGAGATCCGGCGGCTACGCGAGGAGGTACCGGTGACCTACAAGGTGTTCGACCTGCTCTACCTCGACGGTCACATGACGATCGGGCTGCCGTACGTGCAACGCCGCGAGCTGCTGGAGTCCCTGCGGCTGGAAGGCCCGCACTGGGACACCCCGCCGTACCGCAAGGGCGGTGGTGCGCAGGCCCTGGCAGCCTCCGAGGAGCAGCAGCTCGAAGGGATCGTGGCTAAACGACTCGACTCGGTCTACGAGCCGGGTCGACGCTCCAGTGCCTGGATCAAGGTCAAGCACACCCGGACCCAGGAGGTCATCGTCGGCGGCTGGACGCCCGGTAAGGGTCGGCGCGAGGGCACGATCGGCGCCCTGCTGCTCGGCATCCCGGGACCCGAGGGGCTGGAGTACGTCGGGCAGGTCGGTACCGGCTTCACCCGGGAGACCCTCGACGACCTGTACCGAAGGCTGCGCCCACTCGAACGCAAGACCCCGCCGTTCGCCCATTCGCTGCCCACCCGCGACGCGAAGGACGCGCACTGGGTCACGCCGAAGCTGGTAGGCGAGGTGGAGTTCGGCGAGTGGACCCGCGACGGCCGGCTGCGCCAGCCGAGCTGGCGCGGCCTACGTCCCGACAAGACGCCGGACGAGGTGGTCAGAGAGAGCTGACAGATCGAGAGCTGAGAGGTCCAGGTCGTGACACCCGCCGGCCGCGGTGCAACGGACGACCGGCGGGTGTCACGGCTTGCGGCCCACTGCTCCCAACATCAACGCCGCGCCAGGAGAGTCGTCCGTCCCACCCGGATCCGGATGCCAGTGCGCGACCTCCACGACTCCCGGCTCGACGATCTCCAGGCCGGCAAGCAACGCTTCCACCTGCTTCGGTGTCCGCGGCTGTCCCGGCGTCGGGGTGTGTTCGTAGAGCCGCCGGATCTCTTCGATCTCCTGCTTGTGTGAGGACTCGGTGACGTGCGAGATCGCGATGTAACTTCCGGACACCAGGCCGTCGCGGAGTTGGGCGATGACGCCGGCGGGGTCGTCGTCGTCGGACACGAAGTGCAGCACGGCCATCAGCAGCACCGCCACCGGCTGGGAGAAATCCAGAAGATCGAGTACCTGGGGGTGGTAGAGGATCTCGGCGGGTCGCCGCAGGTCTGCCTCGATGGAAAGGGCGCCCGGGTTGTTGGACAGGATCGCCTGACCGTGCGCGACGGCTACCGGGTCGAGGTCGACATAGACCACCCGGGCGTCCGGTGCGGACTCCTGGGCCACCTCGTGCACGTTACCGAGGGTCGGGATGCCCGAGCCGATGTCGAGGAACTGTCGCACGCCCGCGTCGACCAGCCAGCGAACGGATCGGCCGAGAAACGCGCGGTTAGCGGAAGCGGCCCGGCTGAAGCCGGGCATGACCGCCTCGACCCGTGCGACGAATTCCCGGTCGACGGCGAAGTTGTGGTATCCGCCCAGGAAGTAGTCGTAGGCCCGGGCGGCGTTGGGAACGGTGACGTCCACGCCGTCAGGCACCCAGCTCGGCAGTTCCAACTCACGCTCCTCATGTCGTGGCAGGGCTTCAGCAGTGGCAGGGACTGAACAGCGGCAGCCATCACTGTTCCTCAACACGCAGGCGCCTGCCAAGGCCCGAGGTCGGAAAACGGATGGCAGATCAAATGAAGCATGATGCTGAATGAAACATGATGCTGAATGAAGCATCGTCTTGAGCAGCGCTCTGCACATTGCCTTGAATGAGGGCACGTGCCTGGCCGTGTACCGGGGGGCTCACCGCCGGGCGGCCTGCAACCGCACCTGACGGTCGGCGACCAGCACCATGGCATCGACCTGTGCCAGGATCGCCTCACCGAACCCGCGCATCCAGCGCGTCAGGAGCAGCAATTCGGCTCCGGCCCGGGACCGGTTGTGGGGATCGGACACAAAGGCCGAGATCAGGTCCTCGACGAGCAGTCGGGCGCGGACCCGGGCGTGGTAGAGATGCTGTTCGCTTGTCTCGGCGTCGTCCTCGACTGTGCTGTCCGCGCATGCGGCCGCGAGATCGAGGATCGAATCGGTGTAGCGGTCCGCCTCACGGACCAGCCAACTCTGTGGTCGGCGGGGTCGCGGCTGTCCAACGGCACGGTCGACATCGGTGCCGTGGTCCCGGTAGAAGTTGCGCAGCCGATCGATCTCGGCGCGCAGCGCGGATTGGTCGCGCTCGGCCATCTCGAGCGCGTTGGCGGCGCGCTGGACGAAGTCGTTGACATCGTCTTCGGAGTAGCCGCGCCAGGCCAGTTGGGACTGCCGGAAGGCGGTCGCGCGCGCCTCTTTGGCGGTAAGTGCGCCGCCGTGCCGCCGGACGGAGCCCGGGTTGACAGGGGTACTCATCGACGCCTCCCGCGTGCGGCCGTGCCGGAGGCGGGAACGAGCTTCCGAGTCATTGTTCCAACGTTATCGGCGGCAACGACGCACAAAGATCGTTTAACCTGCGCTTAGGGATCGCCGGAGATTGATTTAACCTTACGGCGCAGCCGCAGGGTGACGACCTGGAACGGGCGTAGGGACAGCCGCAGGCCACCGTCGGGTTCGACGACCGGTCCGGCGCGACGCTGCCGCTCGGCCAGTGCGCGTTCGAGCAGATCGACCTCGGCCACTGAGGAGATCGGGAAGCCGGCACGTACGGTCGTGGCCGCCCGCCCACCGTGCGACTCGTACAGCCGCACGACCACGTCGCCGCAGCGGTCGTCGGCGAGTTTGACCGCCTCCACGCGTACCGCCGGATTGTCGACCGTGAGTAACGCCGGGAACGGGTAGCCACCGGGCGCCGGACGAAGCGGCAGGTTGAGCGCGTAACCGGCGTCCGCGGCGGCACCGACGTCGGCGCCCACGACCAGGGCGTACGTGAAGCGGTGTAGATCCTGGTCGGTGCGCGGGTCGGGGCTGTGCGGCGCGCGTAGCAGGGTCAGCCGCACTGTCGTGGTGGTGCCGCCGTCGCAGTCACGGGTCGTCCGCGCCACGTCGTGGCCGTATGTCGAGTCGTTGGCGACCGCGACGCCGTAGCCCGACTCGGCGACATGGATCCAGCGATGAGCGTAGATCTCGTAACGGGCGTGGTCCCAACTGGTGTTGGTGTGAAGTGGCCGATGCACGTGACCGAACTGGATCTCCGCCGTCGACCGGTCGGCGTGGAGGTCGAGGGGGAAGGCGGCCTTGAGTACCTTTTCCGACTCGTGCCAGTCGATCTCGGTGTCGACGTCGAGGCGACGGGCCCCGGCGGCCAACCGGTAGATCTGCGTCACCCGGGACCGGCCGACGCGACGCTCGACCCGGACGGCGGCCAGCAGCGGGCCCGCCTCGGTCACCGTCACCGAGTCGGCCGCACTCAGGTCGGTACACCGGTGCAGGTAATGCCGGTCGATGTTCCACGCGTCCCACTGGGCGGGGTGATCGGGGTGCAGTTGCAGCAGGTTGCCGCGGGCTCCGGGCGCGATCAGTTCCCGGTCGGCGACCAGGTCGAGTACAGAGCGCAGCAGTCCGTCGGTGTCGACAGCCACGCGTACCAGGCCGTTGTCGAGGATCGTGTCGCCCCCCGCGGCCGTACCACCCTGCGTCGGCGTACCACCCTGCGTCGGCGTACCACTCTCCCTGGGCGTGCCGCTGTGCGCAGGCGTGCTTTCGACGGTCACCGCTGCGACCCGGTCCGGCACTACCGGACTGACCGGGCCGCCACCCTGGGCCGGTGCCGTCGCCCACACTGCCCACCGGTCGTCGGACAACCGTTGACCGGGCTGGAGGTCTGGCCGCTGACCCGGCTGATAGCCGGCCAGCACGAGCACCTCGGCCCGGTCGGTCGGCGCGGCGTTGAGCACACCCCACCGGTCCTGGTCGGCGCGGAGCGCCACCGTCTTGTCCTGGTCGGCGCGGAGCGCCGAGGTCGCCCGGGTGATCAGCGCCTCCAGGTCGGTACGTATCCGCTCGTAGGTCTCGCGCGCCTCGCGGTGCACCCAGGCGATAGACGAGCCGGGCAGGATGTCGTGGAACTGGAGCAGCAGCACCAGCTTCCAGACGCGGTCGAGTTCGTCGTAGGGGTAGGACAGGTTCGCGTACACGTGGGCGGCGGTCGACCAGAGTTCGGCCTCGCGGAGCAGATGCTCGCTGCGCCGGTTGCCCGCCTTCATCTTGGCCTGCGTCGTGAATGTCGCCCGGTGGTTTTCCAGGTAGAGCTCACCGGTCCAGGTCGGCGCGTCGGGATACTCCTCGTACGCGCGCTGGAAGAACGCCGCCGGCGCCTCCACCGTCACCCGCGGCGAGCCCTCCAGGTCACGCAGCCGCCGGGCGCGCTCGAGCATCTCGCGGGTGGGGCCGCCGCCGCCGTCGCCGTACCCGAACGGCACCAGTGACGTCGTCGCGGCGCCCTTCTCGGCGAAGTTGGCCACCGCGGACGCCAGTTCCGCACCGGAGAGCTGCGAGTTGTAGGTATTGACCGGAGGGAAGTGGGTGAAGATCCGGGTACCGTCGATGCCCTCCCACCAGAACGTGTGGTGGGGCATCGCGTTGGTCTCGTTCCACGACAGCTTCTGGGTCAGGAACCACTCCACCCCGGCCAGCCGGGCCAACTGGGGGAACGCCGCCGTGTACCCGAACGAGTCCGGCAGCCAGATCTCCCGGGTGTCGATGCCGAACTCGTTTGCGAAGAACCGCTTGCCGTACGTGATCTGGCGGACCAGCGCCTCGCCGGTGGGCAGGTTGGCGTCGGCCTCCACCCACATCGAGCCGACCGGCGCCCAGTTGCCCGCGCGTACCGCCGCGCGGATCCGCTCGTAGATGTGCGGCTGGTTCTCCTTGACCCACGCGTACTGCTGCGCCTGCGAGCAGGCGAACACCAGCTCCGGATAGTCGGCTGCCAGGGCGGTGACATTGGCGAAGGTACGGGCGGCCTTGCGTACCGTCTCGCGCAGCGGCCACAGCCAGGCCGAGTCGATGTGCGCGTGGCCCACGGCGGAGACGCGATGGGCGCTCGCATACGCCGGGCGGGCCAGTACGTCGGCGAGTACGCGGCGGCCGTCAGCGGCGGTCCCCGCCACGTCGTGCAGGTCGATCACGTCGAGCATGCGTTCCAGCGCGCGCAGGATCTCGTGCCCGCGCGGTTCGTGTGACGGCAGCGCGGCCATCAGCTCGGCCAGCACCTCGACGTCGAGTACGAGCTGCCAGACCGGCTCGCAGAGCACAGCCAGGTCGGCCTGTGCGAGCCGGTACAGCGGCGCGGTCGGCGCGGTCAGCCGGTCGCCGAGCTCGGTGGGCGCGAAGTCCCGCAGCACGACCGGGTTGGCCGCCGCCTCCAGCAGCACGTCGACCCGGTCGCCGGTCACCGGAATGTAGCGGTTGAGTGGATGGACGCCCTTGATCGGTACGCCATCCGCGGTGTACGCCAGCGCCTCGGCCTGGAAGCCGGGCGCGGCGCCGCCGGTCCCGTGGCCGCCGAACCCCAGGTCGAAGACGGCCTCGACCCGTTGATCGGTCCAATCGGCGGGCACCTCACCGCGTACCCGAAACCAGGTCGTCGACCAGGGCGACCCCCAGGGCTGGCCGATCATGACCGGTTCGTAGCTCGCGTCGAGCGCCTGCCACGCGGGAACCGGTTCACCGGGCGCCGTCCAGGCCGCGACCTCCAGCGGCCGGTACATGGAGTACCGGGCGGGGCGCAGGTACTGCTCCAACGCCCGCCGCAGCCGCTCCTCGACCAGCGCCCGGTCGTCGTGCATGTGCGCCTCCCGAACTGTGGCATGGCGTGATCTCGCCATTACGGGCAAGATATGCAAGCGGACCGATACGCGACGTTGCGCCGCTTCGACCGTACGTCACGTTCCGATCGGACAAGAGGTTTCTCGAGCAAAGGACTTCTCGGGGAGGGACGATGCGACGACGCATCGCGGGGCACGGATCATGAGGAGCATCCACAGTGGCGTGTGGCGCCCCGAGGACCGGGCCGAGTCGAGGTACCGGTACCTCCCCGTTGACGTGCCGCCCGGCGCCCGGAGCTTGGGGGTGTCGCTGGCCTATGACGCTGGCCAGGGTGTGCTGGACCTCGGCTGTCTGGACCCTGACGGTCAGTTCCGTGGCTGGTCGGGCGGCGCACGGTCGGAGTTCACCATCACGCAACGGTGGGCGACACCCGGCTATCTGCCCGGTCCGGTCACCCCCGGCTCCTGGCGCGTGGTACTCGGCCTGCACCGCGTACCGCCGGAGGGCGTCAGCTGGACGGTCACCGGGGAGGCCGCGCTGGCGGTTCCCGACGCGCCGGAGGTAGGTGCCGTCGCGACACCGGCCCGGCCGCCGTCCCGTAATCTGCCCGCCCCGCCCGGCCTCACCTGGCTCGCGGGCGACCTGCACTCCCACACCGTGCACTCCGACGGGGCGTTGACCGTCGCGCAGTTGGCCGTGCTCGCCGCCGGCAACGGCCTGGACTTCCTCGCGGTGACCGATCACAACACCGTCTCTCACCACGGCGAGCTCACCGCGGCGGGCGAGGCGGGAGGGCTCGTGCTCGTACCGGGGCAGGAGATAACCACTGATCGTGGACACGCGAACGCCTACGGCGACATCGGTTGGGTCGACTTCCGGCGCCCCGCGAACGAGTGGCTGTCCGCGGTCGACGCGCGCGGCGGCCTGCTGTCGGTCAACCATCCGCTCGGCGGGGACCTCGCCTGGCTGCACCCGCTCGACGAACGGCCACCCCTTGCCGAGGTATGGCACTCCGGTTGGTGGGACCGCACGTGGGGAGCGCCACTCGCCTGGCTGCTCGCCTGGGGAGCCGACACCGTCCCGGTCGGCGGGTCGGACTTCCACTCGCTCGTCCAGCCGGAGCGGCCGGGTCACCCGACCACCTGGGTGGCCTGCGAGGAACGTACGGTCGACGGTGTACTGGCCGGGCTCGCCACGGGACTGGTGGCGATCACGGAGTCACCGACCGGACCCGCGCTGCTGCATATCGGCGACGAACTGATAGCGGTTGACGCCGACGGGACACTGCTGGTCGACTTCACCGGCCGGCGGCGGCCGGTCCGCGGTGACCGGGTGGCATTCGCGGCAGGTAGCGGGCCGCACTGGTTGGAGGACCATCGCGCCCAGGTGCTCGCGCTGTCCGCCTGACCGGATCGGTACGGTTCGCCAGATCCCATCTGTGCCATCCGCGTGTTTGGGCTACCCGTCCGGATGGTAATCGAGATCCATGTCCGTCGCACACAAGTCCATGCTCATCATCCAGCAGGCCGCGCTGGTCCAGCTCGCGCTCGTCGCGTTCGCCGTGCTCTCGGTCGCGTGCATGATGGTGCCCGAGGGGCGCCGCCGACTGTTCGAGACAGCGACCCGCATGGGCGCGGCACGGCTACGGCGCAGCCGTCAGGCCACGCGGGCCGCGGACCTGCGCCGTTACGCCGACGAGGTGGCGGTGGCCGCCGGCCGGGCGGCGACGACCGCCGAGCGCCGGCGCGAGGAGTGGATGGTGGCGCAGCGCAACCGCGAGGCGGCGTGGCAGGCGTACGAGGCCGCGGACGCCGCCGCGCGGCGGGCGACGGAGGCGGCGGTGTACCTGACGCCGGACACCTCCGCCGCGCCCGGTGACGTCACCGCCAATCAGCGGCGCCTACACGACGCGGCCACGGAGGCGTACCGGCGCGGAGAGCTGTCGGCCGAGCAGTTGGCCGATGTGCTGGCACACCGCAACGGCTGGGACCCGCGGCTACACCCATGCGAACAGGAGGCGAGGCTGCGCCGGGTCGTCCGCGAACGGTTGCTCTCGGCATACCGGACGGCGTCGGAGATGGAGCGGGCGGCCCGGCATGCGGCCGATACGGCGGCAACGGCCAAGCGGAGCCTGGACGACGAGGCGTTTGCCGCGGCCGAGCGGGCGCGACGGACCCGTAACCGGCCCGCGCCGGAAGAGCCGCGCCGCACGGATGATGACCACCGGCGCCCCGTGGGCGTACCGGCTCAGGTTCGCAGATCGCTGACGGCCGAGCCGCGGCACTAGGAGTCGAAGACCACGACGGAGCGGGCGCCCTCGCCGCGACTCATGCGGGCGGGGCCGGCAATATGCCCTCCGCCGGCGGGGCCGGCAGTGGGCCGACGACCTGCTCGTACACTGCTGTCAATCCGTCGATCAGCGAGTCCAGACCGAGGGCGAACGCGCCCTCGTCGACGCTCTTCTGGTGCTCGGCGAGCCGGTGCGCCTGGGTCAGGTGCGGGTATCGGTCGGCGTAGAGTCGGGGATCCTCGACGAAGCCGCGGGCGAACGAGCCAAGCGCCGAACCGGCGACGAAGTAACGCATGAGCGCTCCGATGTGGGTGGCGCGGGCCGGCGGCCATCCCGCGTCGACAAGCCCGCCGTACACCGCGTCCGCCATCGCGAGCGCCGCGGGCCGCCGGCCGGGGCCCTGTGCGAGATAGGGAACGATATTCGGGTGCGCTGCCAGGGCGTCGCGGTACGAGCGCGCCCACCGGCGCAGCGCCATCCGCCAGTCGTGCCGGCTGAAGATGGAGACATCGACCTGTCCGGTGATCGCATCCGCGACGGCATCGAGGATGTCGTCCTTGGTGGCGAAATGGTTGTACAGCGACGGCCCCTGCACGCCCAACTCGGTGGCCAGGCGGCGGATGGACAGCGCGGCCAGACCTTCGGAGTCGATGAGCGCGGTCGCGGTCTCGACGATGCGCTGCCGGTTCAGCAGGGCCTGGCGCGGTCGAGCCATGAGCGGCCTCCGGGAACTTCGAGATTCGAGTCGACGAGACTTGGGCCGAACTCTGCCACACCAGGGGACTGGACGTCGAAAAACTTGCACCGCTAGTTTAAAGGGGTTCGGGGCGACAACACGACGGAGAACACATGGATCTGGCGCTCTCACCGGAGCAGGCGGCCGTACGGCAGCTCGCCGCCGACTTCGTCAACCGCGACGTGATGCCACACGCCGCCGAGTGGGACCGCCGGGAGTCGGTCGACATCGGCATCGTCAAGAAACTCGGGGAGCTCGGCTTCCTTGGGCTGACCATCCCCGAGGAGCACGGCGGGTCCGGCGGCGACCACCTGGCGTACTGCCTCGTCCTTGAGGAGCTGGGCCGTGGCGACTCGTCCGTACGCGGGGTGGTCTCGGTGTCGCTCGGGCTGGTCGCGAAGACGATCGCGACCTACGGCACCGAGGAACACAAGCGCGACTGGCTGCCGCGACTGTGTGCCGGTGAGGCCCTCGGGTGCTTCGCGCTCACCGAGCCGGACACCGGCTCCGACGCCGCTTCGCTGCGTACCCGCGCGGTACGCGACGGCGACGACTGGGTCATCTCCGGTACCAAAATCTTCATCACCAACGGCACCTGGGCCGACATCGCGCTGGTCTTCGTGCGCACCGGCGGCGACGGGCACCGCGGCGTCACCGCGCTGCTCGTGCCGACCGACGCCCCCGGCCTGCGCCGCAGGGAGATCCACGGCAAGCTCGGACTGCGTGGGCAGGCGACCGCCGAGCTGGTCTTCGACAACGTCCGGGTGCCCGACTCAGCCCGCCTGGGTGAGCCGGGCAAAGGCTTCAGCATCGCGATGGCGGCCCTGGCGAAGGGCCGGATGTCGGTCGCGGCCGGCTGCGTGGGCATCGCGCAGGGCAGCCTGGACGCGGCAGTCTCCTACGCCCGCCAGCGGGAGCAGTTCGGCAAGCCGATCGCCTCGTACCAGCTCGTCCAGCAGCTCATCTCGAACATCGCCGTCGACACCGCCGCGGCGCGGCTGCTGGTCTGGCGGGTCGCCGACCTCATCGACCGCGGTGAGCCGTTCGCCACGGAGTCGTCGATGGCGAAGCTGTTCGCCAGCGAGGCCGCCGTGCGCGCCGCCAATGACGCACTGCAGGTCTTCGGCGGCTACGGCTACGTCGACGAGTACCCGGTCGGCAAGTACCTGCGCGACGCGCGCGTCACCACGCTCTACGAAGGCACCAGCCAGATCCAGCAGTTGCTTATCGGGCGCGCG
>JAOPWA010000043.1 GCA_025965915.1 Dactylosporangium sp.
GCTCAACCAGGGCGATCTGCAGGCGGCCGAGGCGCCGCTGGAGGAGGGGCTCGTGCATGCCCGGCGCTCCGGGGTGGCGCACGCGCAGATCGCGTCGCTGCGCCAACTCGCCGCGCTGCACGCCACCCGCGGCCAGCTCAACGCCGCGGTGCGGTTCGCCAAGGAAGCGGTGAGCCTGGCCGACCAGCACGGCCTGACCCAGGGCAGTGACCTGGTGTGGACGTTGTTGACCCTCGCCGACGTCTGCCACCAGCAGAACCGGGTCCGCCCGGCGATGTACTACCTCGAGCGGGCGGTCAACAGCGGTGGTCTCATCGACCCCGGCATGGTGGCGTCGGCGGCGATCGTCCGGGCCCGGCTGCAGGCGGCCACCGGCGACGTTCAGGGCGCCGCGGGCGAGTTGTCCGTCGTGCGTCGCCAGCTCGTCGACTGCCAGATCCCCGGCCTGCTGTGGCACACGTTGACCCTCGCGGAGGCGGAGTTGCACGTACAGGCCGGCGAGCCGGCGGCGGCCAAGCGGCTGCTCGGCGTACCTCCGCCGGAGCTGCTGTCGGTGTGGTTCACGCTGGTGCAGGCGAAGGTACACCTGGCCGAGCGGCGACCGTCGCCGGCGGCGTCCGCGGTCGTGGCGCACCTCGAGCCCGGCGGCACGTCACTGCTGTGGACCATCGAGGCCAACCTGACGTACGCCCGGGCCATGCGGGCGCTCGGCGACCGTACGAAGGCCGGGCGGTCGGTGGAGCAGGCACTGCGCCTGGCCGACGAGGAAGGCATCCGGCGGCCGTTCCTGGAGGGCGGGCACGCGATACGCGAACTGCTCACCACGTACGTGCCGGCCGGCAGCAGCTACCGGGGCCTGGCCGACGACCTCGCCGGCGACCTGGCGCAGGGCGCGGCCCGGCAGAACGTGGCGGTGAGCCGGTTGCCCGAGCCGCTGACCGAACGGGAGCTGACCGTCCTGCGGTACCTGCAGAGCATGCTTTCCGCGGCCGAGATCGCTTCGATGCTGTGCGTGTCGGTCAACACGGTGAAGACCCACATGAAGAGCATCTACCGCAAGCTCGGTGCCGGCCGTCGCCGCGAGGTCATCCAGCGGGCGCGCGAACTCAACCTGCTGTGACGGCCCGGGATGTCGAAGGAGGGACTCGCCGGCAGCGAGGTCCCTCATTCGACATCCCGGGCGCCGCCTTCTATCCAGACGGTCGCTCGGTCCCGGCCGCGGCGCGTTGAGGCGCGGCGGCTACTGCAGGCTCGCATCCGGCCATCGGCCGGAGATCGCGCCGATGATCGGTGCCGCGACACCTCTGGCCTTGCCGGTCGCCGTGGCCGCGCCCGTACCGGCGGCCGTGCGGGCGATGGCGCCAACCATCGTGGCGGTCGCCGGTTGCGACGTGGCGGGCTCCGGGACGGGCGCGGCCTTCGCCGCGGCCGGTGGGGCCGGCGGCAGCGCCCGGGGTGCCGGTCCGGCAGCCACCGCGGCCGTCTCATGCGATGTCGTGGCGGCCTCATCCGGTGTCGTGCCGGCCGTTATCGCGTCGGTCAGCGGTGGGCCCAGGACGACGGTCGCCGCGGCACCAGCCACCTGATGGCGGGGCCGGTACCGGATCCGGTCGCCGGCGACGTAGCCGGATCGGCCACCACCGACAGCGATCGCCGGCCCGTGGGTGGCGGCGCCGGTCCTGGTGGGAACACCCGTCACGGCCTCGCGGACGTCCCCGGTGCCGACGTTCACCGTGGCCCCCCGCGCGACGCTGGCCGCGGCTCCGGCCGGAGTGGCGGTCAGCGCGAAGATGATGACGACATCACATGAGATCATGAGCAGTGCCCAGGCTGGGAACGCGGCCAGCACGCCGAGCTGGGTGAGCGCGTGTACCAGGACGACGGACAGGGCGACGAGCCGCACCCGGACCGTCACCATCGACAACCAGATCCCGAGCGCCAACAGCAGCGCGCCGAGCGTCAGCGTGACCTGGGCCCAACCGGCCAGATCAAGCAGCAACACCCGGCTGGGGTCAACCCGTACAAGGTTCCCGTCGTAGATCGCGACGAGACCCTCCACCACATTGAACGCCCCGACGAGGGCGAGCATCGCGGCGCTGAACCTCCTCCACTCGGCCCATCCGCTGTGACTCATGGGCATGGCTCGTCCCTCTCCTTCCCGCGACCGCATCCGGGACGCGGTTTTGGGGGGCAACCGCGAACGCGCCGGCCCGGCGTGAGCCGGACCGGCGCGTTCGTACCCCCCGGACAGTAAGGTCAAGCGGTGTGCCGGCCGCGCGGCGATCGCGGCCGGCACACCATCGGAGGCCCGTCAAACGGCGTGGACCCTGCGGCGAGTGCGACAACACCGGCCGCCATCGGCAAGGGTCGGTGCTGTGCGGATACCGGAGCAGGGTGGCCCGCGCGCTCGCGCCCACCGCGAACCGATGTCCGGGTCTCCACTGCCGTCATGAACGCCTCCACCCCCCGGCACTCCGTCGTGCCTTGTCCATATAGAACGCCTCGATCGGGTGAGGAACCATCACCCCGCGGGGGTGAAATTTGTGGCTACCTCTCTCCGGTCACCTGGGCGGCGAGCATGCACGCGTCGTCGCCGGGGTTGCGCGGATGGAGACGGTCCAGAATGGACGCCAGTCGGTCGGCCACCGGCGCGTGGAGCCCTTCGCCCACCTGTTCGGCCAGGTCACGCACGCCTTCGTCGATTCCGTGGCCGCGCTGCTCGATCAGGCCGTCGGTGTACATGAGCACCACGTCACCCGGGCGCAGCCGGACCGAGGCGTGCTCGTACTCCGCCTCGGGGCACACGCCCAGGAGCATGCCCGCCGGCTCGTACCGGGTGTCCACCCCGTCGCGCCCGGCCACCATGATCGGCGGGTGCCCGGCGCGCGCCCACGTCAGTTCGCCGGTACGGGGCCGGTAGCGGGCCCCCACGGCGGTCGCCGTCGCCCAGCCACCTTGGCGGCACAGCAGCACGTTCAGCGCGGCCAGTACCTCACCGGGCTCGTGACCGGCGACCGCGTACGCGGCGGCGGCATGGCGCAGCGCCACCATCGGCGGGGCAGCGGCGAGGCCGTGACCCACGACGTCGCCGACGGCGAACACGAGGTCGCCGTCGGCGAGTGGCACGGCGAGGTACCAGTCGCCGCCGACGTCGGCGGAGGCGTCGGCGGCGAGGTAACGCACGGCGACGCGCATGCCGTTGACCTCCGTGACGGCCGTCGGCACCGGCAGGATCACCTGCTGCAACTGGCCGTTGATCTCCCGTTGCTGCGCCAGTGCCCGCTGCTGTGCCACGACCGTCCGGTGGCTGACGAGCAGCCGGTCGCGTACCCGGTTCAGCTCGGTCAGGTCGTTGACGACCGCGTACAGGGCCTGCCGCTGCGGGTGTAGCTCGAAGGTCGCGCGAACCGGTCGCGCCCGGTCCGCGGCTCGCATGAGGTACTCCACGTCGACGGGAGCCCCGTCGTCGAGGAGCCGGTCGACGGCGGCCGAGACCCGTCCGCGGTCGTCGGGCGCGGCGAGGTTGAGGAACCCCGGCAGTGCCAGTGCTCCGTCGACGCGGCGCCGACCGGTGAGCCGGTACAGCCGCTCAGACCACTCGACCCGGTCGGTACCCAGGTACCACGCCCCCCAGCCGAGTCCCTGCCCGGCTGGGCCGGGTCCGGGGTCAGTCGCCACTGCGCCGCGCGCACCAGCGCGGATTTCCTCCATCGCACCTCCCAGCGAGTCCGCCTGACAGACCATGGTTGGCACGGTGTGGTGAACCCGGCTCCCCCGAACCGGGTGATGTTCGGTTGTTGCCGCTGTTTGCGGCGCTGCTCCACCCGGACCGGGTGAGGGCACCTCGCTCGAACGCCATCGACGATGGATTCGTCAGCGGAGCCGGCGGTCAGATCAGCCCCACCTCCTGGGCCCGGCGGATGGCGTCGCGGCGGCGCCCCACGCCGAGCTTGCGGTAGACGTTCTTGACATGGGTCTTGACGGTGTTGGCGGACACGCACAGCATCGACGCGATCTCCGTGGTCGACATCATGCTGCGCAGGTGGCGCAGGACGATGAGCTCCCGCTCGGTGAGCGGGTCGACTCCGAGTGGACGGGTCGGCGTTGCGGTCGCGGGATCGTCGATCATGGCGCCGGTGAGGTCGGTGATGATGTTCGCGTAGCTGGTGCCGGCTGTCAGATGCGCTACCAGCATGTCTCGTACGAGCGTGGCGTTGATCAGAAAGGGCTGCCGCAGACCTTCGACGTTGGCCAGTTGCAGGGACCGCTCGATGAAGCGTTCACTGGCCACGCGGTTACCGAGGGTACGCAGCGCCCGGGCCTGCAGGAGGCAGGCCTCCGCCGTATGGACCGACATCCCGGCGGGAGCCGTGGCGTACCGGCCGACCGCTGCCACGGCGTCCGAGGCCTCCCCGTTGGCCAGGTGCAGCTTGGCGCGGACGATGGCCGTCCAGTCGGGGAACGGCGCCGACTTCGCGGCGATGTTCACCAGCCGGCCCGCTTCCCGGACATCTCCGAGTGACAGCCGAAGCTCGGCCTCCATCAGCGCCAACGAGGTACTGAACACCGGCGGTAGCCCGTCGGCACAGATATCGACCTGGGCGTTGGTAAGCGCGTCCAGGCCTCGCGTCGGGTCTCCCCGTAGCTGGTGCAGCCGGGCCTGGACGGTCGCCGCGACGCTCCAGATGGCGGTGTCGGTCTGTGCCATGGCGGCCATGCTCTGGTCGACGTGGTAGGCGGCTTCGTCGAGCCGGCCGCGAAGCAGGCAGACGCTGCCGAGAATGACCCGCGCCCAGTCGACCTCGCTGGACTGTGTGAAGCCGGCGCGCGACACCGCGCCGAGTACGAGCTGGCAGGCGTGGACCGCCGAGCCGAGGCGGCCGCGGGCCAGATCGACGAGCGCCTGCTGGCGCAGGGCCGCGACGTATCCCCGGCACGACCCGCTGCGGCGGGCGAGAGGCAGCGCCTCCCGCAGTGCGACCTCGGACGCCTCCAGCTGTCCGAGGGCGAATGAGGCGTCCGCGGTGGCGGTCAGCGCCGTGGCGCGCACCTCGTCCAGGACGGCGGCCGGTGCCCCGCGCACGTTGTCCAGCAGCCGAGCGACCGCGGTCAGCGTGCGGTCGGCGTCCGAGGAAGCGCGCGCCTCGGCGAGGCGGGCGGCGCTGAGGATGGGGGGTATGCACTCGTCGACGTGCGGGCTCTCCTCGGCCCGGCGAAGAAACGTACGCATCCCGTCGACGTCGCCGACCTCGTGGTGCGCGACGGCGAACGCGAGCGCCAGCCGGGCATCGGTGGCGACCGCTTCGGGGGGTGCGGGTGTGGACGCGGCCGGGCTGGACTGCCCGCAGCCGGTCAGTAACTCGCGCCAGTTCCGTACGAGCAGGAGTGTGGCGCCGTCCCAGTCGCCCGCGGCGAGCGAGTGCCGCAGGGCCTCGGCCGGCAGACCGTTGCGGACGTACCACCCGGCCGCTGCCCTGTGCAGGGCCGGTATCCGCTCCGGTGCCCACCGGCACAGCTCGGCGTACATCGCCCGGCGAAGCAGCCGCCGGTACCGGTACCAGCCGTGTGCTCCACCGCAGTAGACGACGAACGCGTTCGCCTGTTCCAGTTCGCTCAAGGTCCGGGCGCCGTCGTGGCGCTCGGTCAGCGCCTCGACCAGGCCGGGACACACGTACTCCAGCACCGATGTGCACAGCAGCATCTCCCGCAGGTCGTCGGTGAGCCGGTGCAGTACCTCGCGGTCGAAATAGTCGGTGAAAGCCCGATCGCCGACGCCCAACTCGTCGACGACGCGGTCCGGTTCGCCGTGCCACGTCATGGCCCGGGCGGCCAGGGTCAGGCCTGCTGCCCAGCCCTCCGTGACGTACAGCAGCTTGCGGACGGTCGCGCGTGGCACGTCGAGTTCGTGGCGGCGCAGCAGTTCAGTGGCCTCGTCGGGGGTGAACGACAACTGCTCGGTGCGCAGCTCGGCCAGCTGCCCGGTCAGGCGCCACCGGTACAGCGGCAGGCCCGGCTCGCTGCGGGTGAGGATCACCACGTGCAGGTTGGGTCCGCCCTGTTGCAACAGCCGCTCGACGTTGGCCAGGACGGCCCGGTCGGTGACCAGGTGGAAGTCGTCGAGGACGAGGACCGCCGGGGGGCCGGTCCGGTCCGTCGGCCGGCTCCGGGCGGCGCCGTCGGCCTGAACGTGGACGCCCGTGCGGTTGAGCGCCTCGACGATGTGGTGCCAGGCGCGGAACCCGTCGGCGGCTTCGAAGCTCACCCACGCGACCGGCCCGGCCGGGCGGTCGGTGCGGGTCCAGGCGCTGAGCAGGACGCTCTTGCCCCACCCCGCAGGCGCCGCCACGAGGGCGAGTGGCTGGCGCACCGCGAGGTCCAGCCGGTCTAGCAGCCGGGTTCGGTGCACGTGTGTCGCGGGTAGCGCCGGCGTCAGGAACCGGGACGCCGTCAATGGCCAGTGCGTACCGCCGACCGGCTCGGACTCGCTGTCTTTGAGCGCGGGCGGTCTTCGGCGGCTGGCCGGCGCGCCCGAGTCGAGGTGTGCCCGGCTCACCCTCGTCGCGCCGAGGCGCCGTGCTGGCAGTTCTGGACCGGCTGATGGGACGTTATTCGTGGAACGGCGGCCGTCCGGCCCCGTTCCGAAGCGTGTCGCGGATATTGGTCCCCACCTCCCCCCACTGGGATTGGTTCACCCCATACCCATGGTCAAGATACGGGTACTCGGTGTTCTTAGGACCGCGTTTCTTGCCCGGCCGGGCAGGCTTAAACGTCTGTAGCCAGGCGTGAATGCGGGTTGACCTCTGGTAAAGCTTCTTTACCGTCCTCCGGGAGTCGCCGGATCTCATATTCCGGTATTGAAGCCTGACTACGCGCCGTGATTGAAGAAGTACGAATACGCGCCATGGGTACGGGAAATTGTCGTCTTCAGCCCAAAAGGCAGGCAGCCAACGGCGAAGGGTGACGTCATGGACCAGCTGGCGCGAGGATGATTGGCGACCGTACGTCTCGCGTTCGTCGCGGAGCGCGACGGGCGGGTCGAATGCGTGCGCGGACGGTACTACTAGTTGGTAATGCTTACTCACCCGGCCGTGATTACTCAAAGTTCACGGCGCGGTATGGGTCGGAGTACTTACTTTGGGGCGGTCGATTCACCAGACTTACCGGATATGCCCGATACCGACGGCCAAATCTCGGCAGCGTGAGTACGACACGCCGAATTCCCTGCTCTTCCTTGCCGCGCATTTCTCAGACTGTGAAAAAGGGTCTTGCAGTATCTGCACGTTTTGTACGCGCCAACGCCTCTGCCGCGTCCAGGCGGGTGGTTCGACACGCTGACCCGGCGTCGCGCACGGCGAAACCCAAACGACCGTTAAGCTGACGGTGTGGTCAACGACGACCTTCTCCCCACGGATTCGGTGAGCCTGTGAACGTCCACTCCCACGTCGAGCGCATCCTGCCGGGCGACGAGGCGTACGCGCTGCTCGAACTGACCCGCGAGATCGCCGACGCCGAACTGGCCCCACGCGCCGACGACTTCGAAGCGCGCGGCGAGTTCCCCCGTGAGCTGCTGCGGATCCTGGGCCGCGCCGGCCTGCTCGGGCTGCCGTACCCGGAGGAGTATGGCGGTGGCGCTCAGCCGTACGAGGTCTACCTGCAGGTACTCGAAGAGTTGGCCCGCCGGTGGCTCGCCGTCGCCGAAGGCGTGTCCGTGCACACCCTGGCCTGCTATCCGGTCGCCGGGTACGGCTCGGACGCCCAGCGCAAGCGTTTCCTGCCCGACATGCTCGGTGGTGAGCTGCTCGGCGCGTACTGCCTGTCCGAGCCCGCCGGCGGCTCGGACGCCGCCGCGATGACCACCAAGGCGGTACGTGAAGGCGACGCCTACGTGGTGACCGGCACGAAGGCGTGGATCACCCATGCCGGGCACGCCGATTTCTACAACGTCTTCTGTCGCACCGGCGGGCCGGGCGCGGGTGGAGTCTCGTGCCTGCTGGCCGACGCGGCGACGCCCGGCATCGAGCCGCAGGCCCGGGAGCGCACGATGGGCCTGCGGGCCTCGCCGGTGGCCCAGGTCGCCTTCGACGGCGCGCGGGTGCCGGCCGACCGGCTGCTCGGTGAGGAGAACACCGGCTTCCGCATCGCCATGAGCGCCCTGGACGGCGGTCGGCTGGGCATCGGCGCGTGCGCGGTGGGCTTGGCGCAGGCGGCGCTGGACTACGCGGTCGCGTACGCGTGCGAGCGTGAGCAGTTCGGCCGCCCGATCGCGCAGTTCCAGGGCGTCGGCTTCATGCTGGCCGACATGGCAACGCAGGTCTCGGCGGCCCGCGCGCTCGTACTCGCCGCCGCCCGACTGCGCGACGCGGGCCGCCCGTACGGCGCCGAGGCGGCCAAGGCCAAGCTGTTCGCCACCGACATGGCGATGCGGGTCACCACCGACGCGGTACAGGTGCTCGGTGGGTACGGCTACGTCAGCGACCACCCGGTGGAGCGGTACATGCGCGAGGCCAAGGTGCTGCAGATCGTGGAGGGCACCAATCAGATCCAGCGGCTGGTCATCTCCCGCTCGCTCACCAAGGGGTAATCGGGGGCTCGACTTCAACCACTTCTACACCCGCGTGCGGATCTACGAGCGCGCCGGTTTCGTGCTCGTCGACCGGCACCCACACCACAGCTACGGGCACGACCTCATGGGTGAAATCTGGGAGCGCGCACTGTAGGCGTTGCGGCGGTGTAGTTTTCCGGGCGTGGAAGAGACCGATCGGGCCATCCTCAGCGCGCTCGCCGACGACGGCCGGCAGTCCTACACCGACCTCGCCGAGAAGGTCGGTCTGTCGGTGTCCGCGGTGCACCAACGGGTACGCCGGCTCGAACAGCGTGGGGTGATCCGGGGCTACGCGGCCCGGCTGGATCATGAGGCGCTGGGCCTGCCGCTGACCGCGTTCGTGGCGATCCGCCCCATCGACCCGTCGCAGCCCGACGACGCGCCGGATCGGCTGGCCGACCTGCCCGAGATCGAGGCGTGCTACTCGGTGGCGGGCGACGACTTCTACCTGCTGCTCGTACGCGTCGCGAGCCCGGCCGATCTCGAGCGGCTCCTGCAGGAGATCCGCAAGGCGGCGAATGTGGCCACCCGCACCACCGTGGTGCTCTCCACCCCGTACGAGGGGCGCGCGCCGGAGATCAGGTGACCGGGTTGTTCCAGCGCAGGATCACCGGCTGCTGGCGCTCGTAGCCCAGACGCGACAGTGTGGCGGTGTCCAGCCGCAGCAGCGCGCCGGCCGACGGCGGTAGCCCGACCCAGCGGGCGCCGACCACGCGCAGGCAGTGACCGTGTCCGACGAGCGCCACGTCCCCCCGCGCGAGCAGCGGGCGAACCCGGTCGAGCAGCCGGTCGACCCGGGCGCCGACCTGCTCGGGCGACTCGCCACCGGGGCATCCGTCGGTCCACAGGGTCCAGCCCGGCCGGAAGCGGCGGATCTCCTCGGTCGTCACGCCCTCGTACTCGCCGTAGTTCCACTCGACCAGGTCCTCGTCGACGGCGGTGACGGTGAGCCCGGCCAGTTCGGCGGTGCGCAGAGCCCGCTGCCGCGGGCTGCTGATCACGGCCACGAACTGTTGACCCGTCAACGCCCGAGCCAGGGCCTTGGCCTGCCGCTCACCCTCCGCGGTCAGGGGCAGATCCGTGTACGAGGTGTGCCTGTGGGCCTTGCTCCACTCGGTCTCACCGTGACGGACGAGGACGACGTCTCCCATCAGCCCATCATCCCCGCGCGCGGGCGCAGACCTGCGCTGACCGTCAACG
>JAOPWA010000056.1 GCA_025965915.1 Dactylosporangium sp.
CTGCCGAAGCGGCTGCGCTGGCAGCGCGGCGACTTCTTCCGGCACGCCCGCTACGGACACACCGACGACGTGCTCGCCATGCTGGACGCGGGTTTCGACATCGCGGCCCGCGACGGCGCGGGGGCGACCCTCGTGCACTACCTCGGCCGCGTCGACCACCGGCGGCTGTGGCCGCGCCTGCGCGACGCCGGGTTGCCTCTGGACGCTCGCGACCACGAGGGCCGGACGCCGCTGAACTACGCGGTGGCCTTACGGAACGAGGACGTTGTGGCCCTGCTGCTGGACGTCGGCGCGGATCCGCACGTCGCCGACGTCAACGGCCGCAGCCCGATTGACTGGCAGGAGCGGAACGTGCAGTTGTATGCCGCTGACCTTCGCGGTCGCCTCGGCCAGCGAGTACGTCGGTCGCAAGCCCGCCACCCCGCGGAGCGGTCGCTGCCGTCCTCGATCCTCGCTCGCCTGCGCGGACGTCCGGCGAGGTGACCGATGCTGCCCACCCTGCGCGATGAGATCCTGCGCGCGCTCGCCGGAATCGGTGCTGGCGATGACGCGGATGCCGATTTGGAGCGCGCCGTCGGCGAGGCGTACCGGAGGCTCAAGCGGCGGGCGAAGTCACGCAGGAGCGTCGCCGCGCGTGCACACGATCGATCGATGCTGGCCCGGGCGACCCGGTTCCGCGAGGAGGTGCCCGACCCGTCGCCCGCCGCCGATCCACCGCTTGTCGTAGGCAGCGCGGGCGCCGGCGGCGCCGTGGGCCTGACGGGCACCGCGGGCGCGGTGGTCGGCACGCTGAAGCGGTCCCGTCGCTGCTACGTGTGTAAGGAACGGTACTGGGAGGTCGACGCCGACTACCACCAGCTGTGCCCGGACTGCGCGCAGGTCAATAGGGTCCATCGTGATGCCCGGTGCGACCTGCGGGGGCGGCGCGCGATCGTGACCGGGGGCCGCATCAAGATCGGCTTCCACACCGCGCTGAAGCTGCTGCGCGACGGTGCCGAGGTGCTCGTGACGACCCGGTTCCCGCGCGACGCGGCCCGCCGGTACGCGGCCGTTGCCGACGTCGCCGACTGGTCCGACCGGCTGCACATCCACGGCGTCGACCTGCTGCGCCTCGACGAATTGCAGGGGCTGGTGTCCGCCGTGGGCGGCCGGTGGGACCACCTCGACATCCTGGTGAACAACGCCGCGCAGACGCTGCACCGGCCGCCCGCCTACCACCGAGAGGTACGCGCCGCCGAATACGCGCCGCTCACCGGTGCTGCCGCCCGGATCGCGGTGACCGCAGGCGAGGTGGCCGGTGTCGCGGCAACCGCGGGTGGAGCGGGCGACGCCGCGCACCTGCCGTTCGCGCTCGACGCGCTGTTCCCGGCCGGCCACCTCGACGAGACCGGCCAGTCACTCGACCTGCGCCCGGTCAACAGCTGGGTACTACGCGACGGCGACGTCACCCCGTACGAGTGGCTTGCGGTGCACATCATCAACGCGTTCGCGCCGTTCCTGCTCACCTCCCGGCTACGGCCGCTGATGGCCGCCTCGCCGCACCCCGACCGGTACGTCGTGCAGGTGACCGCGATGGAGGGCCGGTACACCCATCCCACCAAGACGCCCCGCCACCCGCACACCAACATGGCCAAGGCGTCGCTGAACATGCTCACCCGCACGGTCGCGGGCGACTACGCCCGCGACGGCATCTACATGAACAGCGTCGACACCGGCTGGGTCACCGACGAGCGGTCGCATCCGCAGAAGACCGCGCAGCGCGAGAGCGGATTCCGGCCGCCGCTGGACGTGGTCGACGGGGCCGCCCGCGTCTACGACCCGATCGTGCGCGGCGTCGGCGGTGAGCCGGTGTATGGCCTGTTCCTCAAGGACTACCGGAGCGCGGACTGGTGACCGAGCCGACGACCGTACGATGCCCGGCGATCGCCCATCCCGAGCGGGGACTCGCCGATCCGGCCGAGTTCGACGCCCTGCTGCGCCGACTCGCCGGGCCGGGCGCCGCCGCGGGCGCGGTCGAGGTGTTCCCGCGCGGGACGATGCAGCTCGACGGGCGGCTGGACCTGTGCAAGCAGGGCGTCATGGCGGTCATGCGCCCGAGCGCGCCTGCAGCACGTGGGCCGATTTCCTGCGTTCCCAGGCCGACGCCCTGCTGGCGTGCGACTTCCTCGAGACGGTGACGCTGTCGGGGCGCGGATGTACGTGTTCGCGGTGATCGAGCACTCAAGCCGCCGGATCCCTCGACTTTCGCACTCTTAGTTGATCATGTTTCGGCGGCTGCCCAGGCCAGGAGGACGGCTCGGGTTTCTTCGGGGGATGCCTGGTGAGGGGCTGGGGGCCGAAATCTGGCGGCGATGATGACCCGGCGCAGCTTGATCGTCATGTCGTCGAACGACGGCTCGGTCTTGGTGGTGTACCAGCGTGACCGGGACCGCCGCTCGGCCACGTCGGCGGGGGCGTGTCCGGCAGTGGCGTACCAGATGGTGACCAGGCTCAGGCAGATCAGCCCGAACGGCACGGTGCGGTGCACCGCCTTGGGGGTTGCGGGTGCCGACAATCCCATCCGCCCTGGTCGTGGCCGGCCTGACGTCACAACGGATCTTGTTCCGATCGACGCGTCCGGGGCTGGTCGAATTCGCTGACGGTGGCTGGGAGACGATGGCTCGTCGTGCTGCTACGACTCGCGTACCTGGGTGTGACGAACGCGCTCGCAGTGCTGCGACTGCTGCCGATGAGCGACCAGGCCAAGGACGCGGAGATCCTCGCCCTTCGCCACCAGATCACTGTGCTGCAGCGACAACTGCATGGGGAGAAAGTGCGGTTCGATCCCTCTGACCGTGCCTTCCTCGCAGCGCTGCTGCACCGACTCCCCCGCGACGTGTTGCGCCGGGTACGACTGCTGGTGCGCCCCGAGACCGTCCTGCGGTGGCACCGCGGCCTGGTCGCGCATCGCCACGCGGTCGCTTCCCGTCCCAAACGAACCGGCCGGCCCCGTACAGTACGGTCCATCCGCACCTTGGTGCTGCGCCTGGCACGCGAGAACAGCTCCTGGGGATACCGGCGCATCCACGGCGAACTGCTCGTGTTGGGGGTGAAGGTCGCCGCCTCCACGGTCTGGGAAATCCTCCGCGAGGCCGGCATCGACCCGGCCCCCCAGCGGACCTCGCAAACCCTGGGCTGCCTTCCTACGCACGCAGGCCCAGGCCATCCTCGCCGCCGACTTCTTCGAGGTGGTCACGCTCACCGGGACCCGCATATACGTCCTCGCCGTGATCGAGCACGCCAGCCGTCGCATCCACATCCTGGGAGCCACCTCGCATCCCACCGCCGCGTGGGTCGCCCAGGCCGCACGCAACCTCGCCATGGACCTGGAGGACGCCGGCCGCACGGCTCGGTACGTCATCCGCGATCGAGACGGCAAATTCCCCGCGCTGTTCGACGCGATCCTCGCCGACGTCGGTGTCAAGACCGTGCTCAGCGGCGTCCAGACGCCGCGAATGAACTCCATCATGGAACGGTGAATCCAAAGCTGCCGCCACGAACTGCTGGACCGGACTCTGATCTGGAACCAGGCGCATCTGCTGCGCGCCCTGCATGAATACGAGCGACACCACAACTCCCACCGACCCCACCGGGGAATCTCGAACGCCCGGCCGATGCGTCCGCTACCCGAACCGATCACCGATCCGGACACGATCACCCGTCTCGACATCCGTCGGCGTGATCGTCTGGGCGGCGTCCTTCATGAGTACGAACGTGCGGCGTGACCTGCACGGACACGGTTTTCGGCACCCGCACCGTCGGTCAGAACCGTCTGGCCGTCGCGGACGCGCACCGTGGTCGCCGACGACACGGGCTGTAGCGGCGCGCAGTCGATAAGCACTCCCGCCTCGGCCATCGCCGCGGTCGCCGCCGCCCATGCGGCGAAGGTCTCCGCGTACTCGACGCTCCCAGAGTCCAGGGGCGGACCGTCAGGGGAATGCAACAAGAACAGGTACTTCACCATCGACCTCCACGTCTGGCCGGCGACCCCTTCGCCAGCATGCATCTGTAGTCGAACGAGACCGAGCCAGAAGGACACCACCAGCGAAGAAAATTTCGCACACCGTTGGGCCATTGTCTGGAGACCATCATCCTGCCCGCTGATGATCCCAAACCATCGCAATCAGGAACATCCGCTCATCGGCAATAGAGGGCGTTCGACAATCTCGGTCACCTCCACGCCCTGCCCCTGCCGAAAACCCATCCGCCCTGGTGAGAGCTGGCGTACCGGGTGTCGGGAATCTTGGCGCCAGTTTCGTGCGCTGGACTCTCATGCAGCCGGTGACCGCCACGGCATGATGGTCCGCCGTGCTGCTGCGACTGGCGTACCTGGGCGTGACGAACGCGTTCGCGGTGCTGCGCCTACTGCCGATGAGCAATCGGGACAAGAATGTGGAAATCCTTGCCCTGCGCCATCAGATCACGGTGCTGGAACGCCAGCTGGGCAAGGAGAAGGTGCGCTTCGACGCAGGCGATCGGGCGTTCCTGGCGGCGCTGCTGCACCAGCTGCCGCGCGACGTGCTGCGCCGAGTGCGGCTGCTGGTGCGCCCCGATACGGTGCTGCGCTGGCATCGCGACCTGCTCGCCCGCCGGCACGCTGCCGGCTCCCGGCCGAAGCGCCCCGGACGTCCGCGGACCATGCGTTCCGTCCGTGCCCTGGTGCTGCGCCTGGCCCGGGAGAACCCCAGCTGGGGGTAACGCAGGATCCACGGCTCCCCGACCCGATCGCACCTTGG
>JAOPWA010000058.1 GCA_025965915.1 Dactylosporangium sp.
CGATCACCGCGCAATTCTGCCGACAACACGGGCTGGCGTACTGCCAGACCGGCCTGATCGACTCGTACCCCCAGACCCTGCGCCACCGCCACGCCGTCGGCCCGCAACCCACAGCCCAGCACGCCCTGAACCGGACCACACGAACGCCATGACCGAGCGCGCCGCGTCCGGCGCGCACCCGAAAGGTCGCGACCGGCGACCGATTCCCCAGGAGGCAGCAGTGCGCATCGCAGCTGTAGTTGTCGTCATTTGGCTAATCATCGGAGTGATCGCAGCGACCCAGCGTGGCTACTTCAGTAGTTCGAGCAGCAACTGCGCCAAGGCCAGCAACACCGTGGTCACGATCGTGGCCGGCCCGCTCAACTACATCGGCGTCAACCCGAAGATCCAGTGCAATCTGCCGCAGCCGTCGAAGTAGTCGACGCTCCCACCCCGTCATCCAATAGTCCTGCCGCCACCACGGCCTGGCGCAGTGCGAGAGCAGCCTGGTGAACTCGCTCGACCCGTGCCGCGCCCGGCCGGCACTGGGAAACCACGACCGACCGACTGGCCGCGCCAGCCGCTGGGGGCAGCCGCGGAGGTTCGACTGCGCGCGATGATGGGCCTGCACGGACGGGCACGGTGATGAGGATCGGTCACGACCGACTGCTGATGAGTGGCGGCCTCTGCCCGGGCAATCTCGCTGATGCCCGCGCAGCGGTTCACGTCCAAAGATCGTGGGTTCGCGAATTCCGAAGTGCCGTTGGCGGGAACTGAAGTGATGGTGCGAGACATATTGACCAATAGGGCAAATGTGCCGTGGTCAGGCTGCAGCGTAGCGGACTTCGGCCTTGCCGAATAGGGCCTGCACGGCCTTGGGCTGGTTCTGACGCCGCCGCAGATGTGAACTGGCCCCGTTGGCCGGATTCGCTTGCACCACATGGTGTTCGAGGTCGCCGTTGAGCAGTTCAACGGGGTTGAGCTCGGGACTGTAGCCGGGCAGGAAGTGCATCTCAAAGGCGTCAGTGCGTTCGGCGAGCCTCCCGCGCACGCTGACCCGCCGTCGCACCGGGTGCCCATCCACGATCAGGTGGATCTTCCGGTCGAGGTGGCCGACCAGGCGCTTGAGGTGGGCCAGGAACACCGGGGCGGTGAACGAGCCGGTGTAGCAGGTGAAGTACAACTCACCCTTGTTGCTGACCGTGGCCATCACGTTGGCCCCGAAGCGTTTGCCGGTCTTGCCCAGCACCGGGGTCTGGCCGACCGGCGCCCAGGTGCTACCCACCGAGGCGTTGGAACGCAGGCCGGTCTGGTCCAGTCACAAGATGACCGTCTTCTCGCGCTTGGCTCGCTTGGCGATGGCCGGGTAGTCGACCTCCAGCCCGGCCGCCGCGACCGGGGCGTCGTGTTCACCGCCGCGGGAACGTGCCGCCACGACGAGGCCGCGTGCGCCAAGCGCGAGGGCCAGGCCGACGCACTGCTGCGGGACGATGAGCAGGCCGATCGCGGCGATCGCGGAGGCGGCCGCGAGCGCCGCGATGCCGAGGTACTGGCCGGCTACGATGTGCGACTTGTTGGGCTTGCCGGTGGCGCGGGCGGCCAGGAGTGGTCAGCGCTTGAATGCGTCCTTGATCTTCGCCCCGGCCTGTTTGACGTCGCTCTTGGTCTGGTCACCGCGGCCTTCGGCCTGCAGGCGCCGGTTGCCGGTGACGCGGCCGACAATCTTCTTGGCGCCGCCTTTGACCGCTTCGGCCTTATGCGCGATCTTCTTGGCGATACTCATGGGTTGCGACCTTTCGTGAGTCATTCTGCCCGAGCGGGCGGATCGGTAGGGACATCGCGGGCGGGCTGGCCGGTCAGCGACTCTGGGTGTGTGGCGGCGGCCTGCCGGGGAGCGGAGCGGCGCCCGAACAGGTGCAGCCCGCTCCGGCGGCCGTCATCTGGGTTGAGCTGGCGGTCGCCGTGGGGCGTGCCGTTCCCCGCCGGGGCCGCCGTGTAGGCGCGAGCGGTCTCGCGTTCGTCGATGAGGTCGTCGCGAGCCTGGCTGGCAGCGGCGGTCTCGCGGCGGGACCGCTTGAGCCCGCGGCGCGCCGCGCCGCCGCGGCGGGAGGTGCGGCGTGCGCCGGCCAGCAGCAGGCCCAGCCCAAACAGGGCGACCGCCCCGACCACGATGCCGTAGAGGAACAGCGTGCCGGTGGAGCCGGTCACGTGGTAGCCGAATACCGCGAACCCGTCGGTGAGCGCATGCGCGCCGCCACCATTGCCGAAAACACCGGCCGCGCCGACGATCACCGCGGCGACCAGGATGATGAGCCCGAGGATGACGATCATGGCGCACTCCAGACGTCTACGTTGTAGACCTACAGTGAACCCCGTAGTTTGAGTGATGTCAACGTCGTAGGTCTACACGTGCACCAACGCGGTGACCGTGGGCCGCGAACAGATGAGAGAAGGTGCCGCCGCGATGACCCCACCGCCAGCCGACCGCGCCGTCGATGACGCCGCCGCCAACGGGAGTGGCAAGATCACCCGGGATGTGGTGCTGGCCGCCGCGCTGGAGATCATCGACCACGACGGGGTCGACGCGTTGTCCATGCGCCGCCTCGCCCGCGCCCTGGGCCGGGACCCGATGATCCTTTACCGGCACGCACCGAACAAGGCGGCCCTGCTCGACGGCGTCGCCGAGACCGTGCTGGCCCAGCTCAAGGTCGACTCCACCGACAGCGATTGGGCCGCCCAGTTGCGCACCGTCGCCCGCGACTACCGCCGGCTGGCGCTGGCCCACCCGCACGTGGTGCCGCTGCTGGTCACCCGGCCCTTGGCCACCCCGCTCGCGCTCCGCCCGCAGGGCACCCTACGCCCACTCGAAGACGTCCTCACACTGCTCACCCGCGCCGGATTCAGCGGACCCGACGCCCTGCACATCTACCGAGCCCTGTTCGGATTCCTGCACGGCCAAGTGCTCAACGAGCTACAAGAACTCGTCGAAAATCCCGACGAGACCGACGACCTGCTGCGGCTGGGCCTGCACCGGCTACCGATCGGCGAATTCCCCCTACTACGCAGCCTCGCCCCCGTCCTGGCCTCCTACGACGGCACCACCGAACTCGAACGCGGCCTCGACATCCTCCTCACCGGACTGGCAACCACACTGATCCCCCAGACCGAGTGATTCACCCCGCAGCCCATGCCCCCAACTCGACCAAAATGACCTCGAGCCCGCTGTGCCGCCGACCGCGGGCCAACGCGCCAATCGATCCAACAACGCAACGGACCCCTGCGGGGCCGTCAGCAGGGAAGGCACTCATGGGCTTTGGAACGGCGTCGAAGAAGGTCGAGCCGCGGGTGCCGCTGCGGCACGGGGAGGGTAACAAGGTCATCTGACCAGCTTCGGCGGGCTGGCCGCGCTGTCGCTTGATGCGCTCAGCTCGGTGGCGTACGGACCGGAAGCCATCGTGCTGGTGCTGGTGGCGGCCGGTACGTCGGCGCTGCGCCTGACCCTGCCGATCACCCTGGCCATCGCGGGCCTGCTCGTCGTGCTGGTCGTCTCCTACTGCCAGGTCATCGCGGTGCACCCCGATGGCGGTGGCGCATACGCGGTGGGCAAGAAGGACCTGGGCGCCACGGTCAGTCTGCTGGCGGCCGCGAGCCTGGTGGTGGACTATGTGCTGACCGTCGCGGTCAGCCTCGCCGCGGGAGCGGCGAGGCTGGCATCGGCGTTCCCCTCGTTGACGCACCACATGCTCGCGATGTGCCTGATCGGCCTGGCCTTGATCACTGCCGTCAACCTGTGGGGCATCGCGGAAAGCGCACGCGTCCTCATGCTGCCGTTGGTGGTGTTCCTCTCCGCGATCTTCGGTGTCATCGTCGTCGGCCTGGTGCGCTCACACCCGGCCGCGGTGGTCGGCAGCGCGCAACCGGTCCACATCAGTGAGGCACTCGGAGCGATCGTGATCCTGAAGGCCTTCGCCGCCGGCTGCTCGGCCCTAACCGGGATCGAGGCCATCGCCAACGCGGTCCCCACCTTCCGGGAACCGCGTGCCAGACAGGCTCAGCGCACCGAGCTGATGCTCGGTGCGCTGCTCGGCGCGATGCTGATCGGGCTGTCGGTACTGATCCACCGCGAGCACGTGGCGCCCCGCGGCGGAGTCACCGTGCTGGCCCAGCTCACCGCCGGCTCCTTCAGCACCGGCTGGGCGTACTACGCGACGAACATTGCCGTTACCCTGGTCCTGGCGCTGGCCGCCAACACCAGCTTCGGTGGCCTGCCGGTGCTGATGAGCCTGCTGTCCACCGACGACCGGCTGCCCCACCTGTTCTGCCTGCGGGCCGAACGGCCGGTGTACCGCTATGGCGTGCTCACCTTGGCCGTGCTCGCGACCGTTCTGCTGATCGCGGTCAATGCCGTCACCGAGCGGCTGATCCCGCTGTACGCGATCGGGGTGTTCATCGGATTCACCATCAGCCAAAGCGGGCTCGTGCGGCACTGGTACGGCCGGCGCTCCCCGCGCTGGGCAGTGCGAGCCGCCCTCAACGGCACCGGCGCGGTCCTGACCGCGACCGCCGCCGCTGTCTTTGTCGCAAGCAAGTTCACCTCAGGCGCCTGGATGGTGGTCCTCACCGTGCCGGCGCTGATGCTGCTGTTCTCCCGGATCCAAAGCTACTACCGGGCAGTAGGACTCGAACTCGACCTTGGCCGGCTCCCGAATCGCCCGCTACCGGCCAAGAGCCTGGTGATCGTACCCGTAGGCAGTATCAGCAAGCTCACCGAGCATGCCCTGCACGCAGCGTTGTCCCTCGGCGAGGACGTCATCGCCGTCAGTGTCCACCCCGAAGCCAAGCAGAGCGCCGCCTTCCGCACCCAATGGGACCACTGGAACCCCGGCGTGCGGCTGGACACCCTTGACAGCCCGCACCGATCGCTGGTCCACCCGATCGTCGAGTACGTCCGGCAAGCACAGCAAGGCCACCGACAGGTCGCCGTCCTCATCCCCGAAGTCCAACCACGCCGATGGCGTTACCGGATCCTGCAGAACCAGCGAGGCCTGCTCCTGGCGACCGTACTCCGCGCCAGCACCGACGTCGTCGTCTGCACCATCCCATACCGGCTCAACACCCGATAGCCCAGCTCCAAGACACGGTGTCCCGCCCTGAGTCGCCCGCTACAGGACAGCCGAACACCCGAACCATGACCGGGTAGAACAGTCGCACACCCACGAACCCGATCATGCTCCAGCGACCCTGCTGGCTAATTGATGTTCATGCAGCCAGGGCCAGTTCCAGGCGGGCCAGATGGCTGGTGTGGGCACGGTCGACAGGCAGGCCATTGAACCAGGCGTCCAGGCGTATCAGGTTGAGCGCGACCGCGCTGTAGACGTGTTCGAGGTGAGTCTTGGCCAGACCGCGGTATCGGGCATGCCTCATATCAGTGACCGCGATGCCCTGCCGGATGGTGCCCTCCACCCCGGCGCGTAGCGCGTACTTGGCCTTGAACGCCTTGGTGTCCTGCCAGGCGCGGGCCTGCTGTAACGCCTGATGGATGTGGCGGGGCCGGATGGTCAACTGTCGACCGCCGCGTCCAGCGGTGGTGCACTGATCGCGGACCGGACATGGCCGGCAGGTGTCGGTATCGAACTTGACCACGATCGTGTCGGTGCCGCGTTGGCGGGCCGGACTCCACGACGCGCTGGTCCTGCCCCGGGGACAGGTCACCTGCTGGGCATCGAAGTCGACGCCGAACGCGGCGACGTCGAAGCCGGCCCCGGCGCGGGCCTGCGCGCTGACATCGGCCATCATCGGGGTGACCAACGCGATGCCGTACCGGGTAGCGGACTCGACGAGCAGGTCGGCCGACGGGTAGCCGGAGTCCAGGTAGTGCTCGTCGGGCAGCAGACCTCGCTGGGCCAGGCTGTCGTGAATAGCTGTGGTCATCGCAGCATCGGGCACCGCGGCGTCAGTGGTCGCGATGTTGGTGATGATGTTGGGCGGGTCCTCGCTGTCGGGCTGCGCTGCGCCGGCTGGATCAGCGTCGGTGCAGGTCTCGCTGACATGCACTTTGTAGCCACACCAGAACATGTCCCGCTTGGCTCCCCACCGGGCGCCGGCGTCATACGGGGAGGTCAACCGGCATCTGCCCGGCGGGAGACCGTCCACATCCGCCTCCCGCCGCTTGACCACCTCCCGCCCACGCCGATCCACCGTGCGGGTGTAGTTGTGCACCAGCACCGTGCGCAGCACCTCGACCGCGGGCAACTGCGCCAGCCACGCCGGCGCCTCGGGCGCGTAGACGGCCTCAAGCAGGGTGAACCCGTCCACGCCGTAGGCGGTGGTCAGCGCGGTGCGCTTGGTTTCGGAGGTGGGCAGTCGCCAGGAGTCCACCCGCACCCCGTAGCGCAGGTTCCAGTCGGACACGTCGATGACACCGGCCAGCCAGCCCGGCGCCGCCGCGGCCAGGGCTTCCAGACAGGCGCGCACCGTCTCCCCGGCCAACTCCAGCCGGTTGAGGTCACGCACCGCGGCCAGCACATGGGTGGAATCGGTGCGCTGCTTGCCACCCGGCTTGAGCAGGCCCCGCTCGATCAGCGCGGCCTGCCCCGCACGCCGAACCCGACAGCGAACTGCTCGTCGGCGAACAGTTCACCCAACTCGTCGCGGATCACCACAGGCAACGGTGCCCGCCGCCCGCGGTACATCGCCAACACCGCCGCCGTAATCTCCTGCGACGGCTGCGGCCACCGCTCCGGCTGCATCGACATCAAGCTACCGATCCTACGGCCGGGAAGGGAAAACGACCGCCCCAAGATCATGCACCTGGCATCAGAAGCCCGACTGTAGCCATGCCGAAGCAGACCAGCCGGCCATCAATTAACCAGCAGAGTCTCCAGCTCAGCGAACCGGCAGCTCACAACACGTGCATCGATTTCTGGCACGGTACTGGCCCCGGGCGGATACCGCCCGGGGCCCTCCTTACCCCCTCAGCGAAAAGTCTCGATTCACCTGCGCCCACGAGCGGTCAACGGCCTCCCGACGAGGGATCCGCGTACGGGACCTGCGGCATGACGCCCGCCGGGCCTGCTTCGACTGCTGCGCTGTCAGGGGCGGCGAGCATCCCGTCACGCAGCCGGGTCAGGATTTGGGCCAGCAGCCGGGAGACCTGCATCTGGGACACCCCTATCTCGGCGCCGATCTGGTCCTGGCTCATGTCGGCGAAGTACCGCAAGGCGATGATGCGCCGCTCCCGCGCCGGCAACCCGACAAGCACCACGCGCAGTGTTTCGCGACTATCCACCGCTTCGATCCCAGGGTCCGGGCCACCCAGCGAGCCGATCAGACGCAGATCCTCGCTGCCAGGCGCTGGTCGCTCAAGGGACAACGGGCGGTAGGCGTTCACGCAGCGCTGCGCGGCCAACACATCGCCGTGGCTGACGCCCAACCGGGCAGCCAACTCCACCGTCGTGGGCGAACGGCGCAGCACCTGGGCCAGGTCCTCGGTGACCGTGGCCAGTTGCGGCTTCAGTTCCTGCAACCGCCGTGGCACCCGCACGGTCCATGCGGCGTCGCGAAAGTACCGCTTGATCTCACCGGCGATGGTGGGAATCGCGTAGCCGGCGAACGCCACGCCACGGCCGGCGTCGTAGCGGTCCACCGCCTTGATCAGCCCGATGGCCGCGACCTGGGTGAGGTCGGCCAACGGTTCACCACGACCACTGAACCGACGCGCCAGATACATCGCCATCGGTAGGTACCATTCGATCACCTGGGCCCGGACCGCGACCCGGCCCGCATCACCGCGTGCCAGTTCGCCCAGCCGGATCAGCAGCGCATCAGGGTGTGCCAGGCCTGCGTCCAGCACTTCCTCGTCCGATGTGGACGTCGCCGTACCGCGCGAAGGTGGCTGCCACCGCGCCTGCGGCCACACCGCCAACGCCGCGGGTTCCTTCCGCCGCCGCGCGGTCGACGACACCGACGGTACGCCCGCCACCGCGTGGGTGGCCGTGCTCATCGCGACACCACCGCGCCGGGGCCCGCCAAACGGACAACAACAATCAATGAAGGCGTGGTCCCGGTCATGTCGACCCCTCGGGTGGCAGGCGAATCCGTGAGGCTCACGGGATTGCGCCACCGGGGACCGGGGTGACACGGTCACTGTATCCCCGCCGCGCCCGCGTCACGCCTTTCCGTCACGTATCGATCCAGCTACCAATTGCCGCCCTACCGGTGGCCATCCGGTCAGCCGGCGTCCATCCCCGATCGATGGGTGCAGCATGGCGGTCGTGCTACGCGGCCAGCGCCATCACGGCCTTCATCGCAGGTTGCGGGTATGGCGTCCGGTCTCCGAACAAGGCGTAGCGTAAGTCGATCTTTCGTCGGGCCAGGCACGACGGCGCCGTGGTTACCGCGTTACCCTGGGCCTTCATGCGCTCGAAGTACACCTTGCCCGGCGGGTAGAAGGTGATGGCGACCGCGGCACGGGGAGGAGGTTGAGACGGGTGAGCCCGGCCATCTTCGCGGCGATCATGACTGCGGTGCGGGCGGTGGTCGCGACCAGCCCGAACAGCGCCCGCCCTGCCTAGTCCATTCCTCATCCTCCCTCCAGTTGGCGAGATCCAACACTTCTTCGAGGTCTACAAGGACCTCGAGCCAGGTAAGGGCGTCGACGTCGAACATGAGATCTGGGCCGACCAGACCGAAGCCGAGGCCGAGGCCGAGATCAGACGCTCATACGAACGCGCTCGCACTGGCTTGCGCGTTCTGCTCCACGATCGGGACACGACATTCACCGCGGTCTTCGACGCGGTGTTCGCCGCCGAGGGCATCGCAGTGATCAAGACCCCGCCCCAGGCGCCAAGGGCGAACGCGTTCGCAGAGCGCTGGGTAGGGGACGGCGCGCCGGGAGCGCACCGACCGGGGTACTCATCGCCGGCGAGCGTCACCTGGCGACCGTCCTCAGCGAGTACACCTCGCACTACAACGGCCTCCGTCCGCATCGCCCGCTGGGACAACGGCCGCCGAATCCGCCCGCGGAAGTCGTTGAACTGGCCACTGCCCGGGTCCAACGACGCCCAATCCTCGGCGGCCTGACCAACGAGTATTCGCAGGCGGCGTAGCCCAAACCCATTTCTCGAGGCGGACACGCCCGACTGATCGGCGGCGATGTTGAGCGTGTTCGCGGTGATCAGCGTGATGCGTATACGCCGACCAGCGACCGGGCGGTGACCATGAACGTCGCACCGCCATCGGCGGCATACCGGCCATGGGCTACCCGGACCGAGGTTAGGCGCCGGTTACGTAAGGGTAGGTAGCGCGCCGGTGAGGAGGTGCACCGGTTGACCACTAGATCCGACGCCGCGACCAGGGCCGACGTGGGGGTTGCCGGGTACGGCGCCGGGCTGGGCTGTTGTTCGTCGGCGCCTGCCGCGGCGTGAACTGGCTGACGACGCCGTTGCTGGCCGATGACCACCCAGAAATGGTCAATCCGCTCTGCCCGGCGCGGGAGCCGCGTCGCCGCGATGAGGCCGAGACCTGCCGACCAGGCGGGAGCGCGGCGACGAGGGCGGCGACGAGGGCGAACTGATTCTGACCTGCGTGTCGGCGCTGTCGACATCGACCTGTAGGAGGCCAACCTGTGACCGCAACAGCAAACAAGCCTGTCAGCGTGACCGCGCATCTGAGCGAGGTCGACATCAAAGAGATCGGCCGCGAGCTGGATCAGATCCGCGACGAAGTAGCCGCCAGCCTCGGCGAGACCGACGCCCGCTACATCCGCCGGATCATCACCGTCCAACGCAGCCTGGAAGTCGGCGGCCGGACCCTGCTGATGGTCTCGATCCTGCCCCCGGCCTGGCTGGCCGGCACGACAGCGTTGGCCGTCTCCAAGATCCTGGAGAACATGGAAATCGGCCACAACGTCCTACATGGCCAGTGGGACTGGATGCGCGATGCCGAAATCCACTCCACCACCTGGGAGTGGGACTTCGCCTCGCCGGCCGACATGTGGAAGCACTCGCACAACTTCGTCCACCACACCTACACCAACGTGCTCGGCAAGGACCGCGACATCGGCTACAGCGCGCTCCGGATCAGTCCGCAGCAGCCGTGGCACCCCGTCTATCTGGCTCAGCCGATCTACAACGCGGTCCTGGCCACGGTCTTCGAATGGGGCATCGCCATCTACGACGTCGAGCTCGAACGCGCCTGGCGCGGGGAGAAAAGCTGGGCCGAGGCACTGACCCAGTTGGGCGGTGTCCTGCGCAAGGCCGGCCGTCAGGTCGTCAAGGACTACGTCGCGTTCCCGCTGCTCGCCGGCCCGTCCTTCCTACCCACCCTGCTGGGCAACGTCACCGCCAACCTGGCCCGCAACGTCTGGACGCACACGATCATCTTCTGCGGCCACTTTCCCGAAGGCTCGGAGGTCTTCACCGAAGAACAACTCGACGGCGAAACCCGCGGCGAATGGTACATCCGCCAGCTACTCGGCTCCGCCAACATCGACGGGGGGCGGCTGTTTCACATCATGACCGGCAACCTCAGCCACCAGATCGAACACCACCTCTTCCCCGACCTACCCAGCAACCGCTACGCCGAAATAGCCCCCCGGGTACGCGACCTCTGCCAGCGCTACAACCTGCGGTACAACACCGGCTCCCTCGTACGCCAGACCACCAGCGTCTGGAAGAACATCCTCCGCCTGGCCCTGCCCGGGTCTTAGCTTGTTCTTTAACCTCGACGTCTGACGGTTGAGTGGATCCTTTGTGGACTCGGCGTGTCGTGGTGACGGAAGACGGCCACCGTCTGATGATCCTTCGGTTCCCTGCAAGGACGCGAAGGACAGGCGGTGGCCGTGGCCACGATTGTGGACTATCTGGGTGGGTTGGTGTTACCCGACACGCCCGAGGCTGGGCCGGCAGCGCAGCTGGCGGCCTTCCGCCGGGACTTCTACCAGTGCCTGACCGCACGGGCGGACGCATTGTTCGAGATCACCGACGCGGTCCTGTGCGCCGACGGGCCGGTCAGGAGCCTGGTCGGGTTGTCGTTGGCGCCTGAGCATCGGCGTGGTCACGGCGCCCTGTATGACGGGGTGAACTGCGGCCGGGTCGACATCGACCGGTTGCGGGTGGCGCTGGCTGCCCTGCCACCGCCGCGCACCACCGACGGCAGGATCGTCCTCGCTGCCGATGTCAGTAACTGGCTGCGCCCGGACGCGCCGACATCACCGGACCGGCTGTTCTGCCACGTCTACGGCCGGGCGAAAGGCCAGGCTCAGCTGATCCCGGGCTGGCCGTACTCCTTCGTCGCCGCGCTGCAACCCGGCCGAACCTCGTGGACCGCGGTGCTGGATGCGGTCCGACTCGGGCCGGCCGACGACGCCACGGCAGTGACCGCCGACCAGCTCCGCGCCGTGGTTGGTCGCCTGGTCACCGCGGGGCACCGGCATGAGGGGGACCCGGACATCCTGATCGTTACCGACGCCGGTTACGACGTCACCCGACTCGCGTACATGCTGGCGGACCTGCCCGTGCACCTGCTCGGCCGGATCCGCTCAGACCGAGCGCTCCGGCTACCGAAGCCGCCCAGAGCGCCGGGCATAGGCGGCCGTCCGCCCAAGCACGGCCCGGAATTCGCCCTGGACACCCCCGATACCTGGCCAGTACCGCAGCACCGCACCACCACGCAGACCACTCGCTACGGCACCGCCCGGGCCGCCAGTTGGGACCGGCTGCACCCGCGGCTGACCCGCCGCACCAGCTGGATCGACCACGACGGTGATCTGCCCATCATCGAAGGCACGCTGATCCGCTTGCAGGTTGACCACCTCCCCGGTGACCGCGACCCCAAGCCGGTGTGGCTATGGTCCTCGGCCACCGGCGCCGGTGGCGCCGACGTTGACCGCTGATGGCAGTCGTACCTACGCAGATTCGATCTTGAACACACCTTCCGGCTGTTCAAACAGACCCTGGGCTGGACCCGCCCGAAGATCCGTACCCCCGAAGCCGCCGACCGCTGGACCTGGCGCGTCGTTACTTCGGCGAACTCCAGCGACGCCCGGCCCACGCTTCAGTCAGGGCCGGTGCAGGATGGGCGTATGCGTCTGGTGTCGTTGCTGCCCTCCGCGACCGAGATCGTTTATGCGCTCGGCCTCGGCGACGACCTGGTCGGGGTGACGTTCGAATGCGACGAGCCACCGACGGTGCGGGTCGACAAGACCGTCGTCGTGGGTGGCCGGGATACCCGCGGGATGAGCCCCGGCGAGATCGACGACTACGTCAAGACCCAGATGGCCGCCGGCGCCGACCTGTACACGCTGCACGCCGACGCCTTAGCCGGTCTCGCGCCGGACCTGATCCTGACCCAGGATCTGTGCCGGGTCTGCGCCCTGCCCGCCGGGCACGTCTCCGACGCCCTGGACTACCTCGGCTGCCGGGCCGATGTCCTTTCGCTCGACCCGTACACCCTCGACGAGGTCCTCGACACCATCCTCGCCGTCGGCGCCCGCACCGATGTGCCCGACCGGGCCGAGAAACTGGTCGCCAGCCTGCGAGCCCGGCTCGCGGCGATCGCCTCAGCCATCGCCGGGCGGTCCAGGCCAGGAGTCGCCGTGGCCGAGTGGGTCGACCCGCCGTTCACGGCCGGACACTGGATACCCGACCTCGTCCGCGCGGCCGGTGGCGAACCGGTCGCCGCCCGCCCCGGCACCCGCTCGGTGCAGACCACCTGGCAGGAGTTCACCGACGCCGCACCCGACGTGGTACTGGTCGCGCCGTGCGGCTTCCACCTCGATGACGCCGCACAGCAGGCCCGCACCATCGCGCCGAAATTCCCCGACGCTTCGGTATGGGCCATCGACGCCAACGGCCTCGTCGCGCGCCCCGGACCCCGACTCATTGACGGCGTCGAGGCGATCGCCGCGATCCTGCACCCCGGCGCCGTGCCCGAACCACCTGAAGGCGTCATCGCGCGAGTGGCCTAACCCACCGGGGTGGGCGGTGGCCGGTCGCCAGGCGTACGGCTGGACGATGTCCTGGTTGCCGAAGCTCAACGAGCGCCAGCTCGCGGTACTGCGCCGTATTACGGTCGGCGACCACCCGGTCACCTCAGCGGAGCACGAGCTGGTTCGGACCGTGTACGCGCTGCGCAGCCGGCGGCTTGTGGACACGCCCTGCCGAGGACCTGGGGGCAGGGCGGTCATGAAACGTCGTCGCAACAAGCACCCCACAGGTTGGAAACGCCGAAGCTGCACATTTAGTATCATTGCTCGGTTCCACCCGAGGAGAGCACATGAGCAAGCTGGTGAGTCTCGCAGCGGCAGTAGACGAGCGGCCCACACTCGAACAAGTCGACGCGATGCTGGAGGAGTTGAGACAGATGCCTCGTGACCAGAAGTCGACCGAGCTGATTGATGATCTGCTTGAGATGCGTGCTCTACTCGCGGCCATAAGCTGAGCCGAGCCAGTTAAGTGACCCTCTAACGTGCGACGATGACGGGGTCACCTAACCGGCTCGTCATGGTGACCTATCTGGCTGGCTTAGCTACCCTGCCCGCCCATCCCGAACGGCTGACCCTGCGAACCGGTGAACGCCTGTCCACCCTGCCCGGTTCCAGCGCCGGCGAGTTCCATCAGTCGGGTCTCGACGTACCGTTCGCTGTGACGCGTCGTGTCCGCGATCCGCTGCACGAGATCATTGACATTGACGGCCGAGTCGAGGTCAGCCGGGCTGACCTGGGCGAACTGGTCCAGGATCCGGTAGCGGATCTGCCGCCAGTTCTGCCGCAACTGCTGCTCGACTTGCTGGGCTTGCTGCTGCTCCATGTGATCACTCCCTCTCGCGAGTGGCACATGCCCCAAGGCCGAAGGTACTCGCGGCGGTCGGCGGTCCTCCAGCAGTTGCAAGCGCTCGTTGTCCCGGTGTACTTCAGCCAGTTCCAGGGCAAGTGCGGGGATTGGAGGCGAACGTGGCGATCATGTCGAGTTGCTGCC